>OMSA01000009.1 GCA_900313645.1 uncultured Methanobrevibacter sp. | reverse complement strand
TGAAAATACAAAATCGGGACTGGCTTCAGGTATGTATTTGCCCATATGGAATTTGAAAATATAGATTGCAGAAACAACAGACAGGGAATATCCTAAAACAGTACCCCATAATGCCCCAACAGTGGATAGGCCTATCAAAACAAATGCGGTAGCAAATAAAATCATTCCCAATTGTTCGACTGCACGGGTATATACGATATACTCCATTTTGTAAACACCCTGGAACGCACCTCTAAAAGCGCCGACAATAACACTGAAAGGAGTGATGAATCCGACGATTTGTAAAGGAACCATCGCGGCAGGTTTTCCAAGATAATTATATGCCAACCATGGAGAAACGACAAAAATCATTAAAACTCCAAAAAACAGTCCCAGAAATACCATTATTTTTAAGGCCGTATAAATGGTCTGTCTGGCCATGTCTTTTTCATTTATGGCCTCATATTCAGCAACGTATTTTGCAATAGCTGGCGGAAGACCACCTGCCTGCAGCTAAAGTCTGGAAAATACCCTGAAACGGTAACGTGATTCCTAAAATACCATAGGCAGTAGGTCCTAAAAGTATAGCCATTAAAAAACGATATAGATAACCACCGACACGGAAAATTATGTTACCTAAAAAAATTATAAAACTACCACGTACCAACTTATTAGCCATATTTTAACCTTAAAAAGTATTTTAATGTATTTTAAATATATTATAATATTTAAATATATTTGTTTAAGAAATTTTCAAATTCAAGCAAAGTCCTGTTTAATGACTCCATACCATATGTATCTTCCTTTATTTTATCAATGGAGTCCTGTGACCAAAAAGATGCGCCCAAATTGGAACCAAATGGTCCTCCACTAACCGGAATAATGCCGTGTATCATAAAATATGTTACATTGGACAAGTGGGCAAAATCCTGACCGCCTGTACGATCGCCTCCAACGGCAATGCTCATTCCAATTTTGCCTCGAAGAAGATTGTAGTCGATTGCCTCCAATGCACGGGTCCTGTCCATTATTATGGAAAGGTTTGCAGAAACTGAACCTGACTGTACAGGTGTTGCCAGAATAATACCGTCTGCATCCTGAAGATTTTCATAGACTTCACCCATATCATCCTGAATAATGCATTTTTTGTTTTCCAGACAGTAATCACAATGCAGACAAGGCTTTAAATCCTTTGCATGGCATGTGAAAATCTCAGTTTCGAAATCATGACTTTCAAGAATTTTCAAAGCTTGCCTTAATACATATTCCGTAGTGCCATTTCTTGGACTTGCACAAATTCCAAAAACTTTCATAAAAATAGTTTTAGAGCAGATGATTAAAATACTTTTAGAAAAAATAAAAAAAGGAATAGAGATGTTAATCTCTATTATGCAACAGCAATTAAAACTTTTTTAGCTACTTTGTTATAGTAGTTATTACCTTGGAAAGCAACTATAGCTATATATTTACCTTTTTTAGGTAAATTTTTAATTTTAAAGACTGCTTGGCCTTTAGCGTTTGTGATAGCTTTGTAGAGTTTGCCTTTAACTTTTAAGGTGACCACTACTTTTTTAATTGGTTTGTTTTTAAGGTCTTTCAAAGCAGCTATGTAATTTTTGGTAGTAACTTTTACTTTGAAAGCTTTATTTAAAGCAGTCAGTCTGACATTAGCTTTTTTAACTACTACTTTAGCTTTGGCGGATGATTTTCTATGGGTAGCATCGCCATCGTAAGAAATGCTTGCAATATAGCTTTTAGGAACTAAATTAGCTGGAACAACTAATGTAGCTTGACCTTTATCATTTGTAGTTAAAACTTTTTTAACGCCGTTTAAGACAACAGTTACTTTAGCATTTGCAACAGCTTTTTTATCAGCATCTTTTAATGTGATAACCAAATTCTTGTTAAAGTTGTAAAGTGTTGTTACTGTTGGGGCAGTAATGGTAGTTGAAACAGGTTTTGGTTTAGTTAAAACAACAATTTGGTGTAATGCTGTAAACATAGCATTATTAAGAACTATAGATACATTATTAACATCTTTTACTGTTTCAGTTATATTTTTAGTGTAAATGTTAATTTGGTTAGATGCGCTTGTGTCCCAAGCGGTTGCATTTTCTTCACCATTGATAACAATAGTTGCTCTACCGGTTTGAGATCCTGAACCAAAAATATAGGCAGTAGCATCAATTGCATAAAGTGAATTTACATTTAAAGTAGTATCTAATTGAAGAGTTCTGCCTGCAGTATTTCCATAAGTACCGAAAAGATCTGCACCGTTAGAAATGTAAATTTCTTTAATAAATTCGCTTCCGGTAGTGTTGTATAAATAGATTAATGTTGATGGATAAGCACCGGCTGATGAAGTTTTGTTTAAGACAAAAGTGTTTTCACCTGATTTGATTAAATCAGTAACATCATAAACAATAAGACCGTATCCACTAGTACTGATTACATTAGCTTGGTCTCTGCTGAAGAATACTGCAGCAGGCTTAATATTGTTGAATGTAACATTGAATAAGTTTATTGTATCACCTGCAGCACCACTATATGCTACATAAACCCATGCTTTTACAAAACTAGAATTATCAGGCAATACTACATTCCATACATCATTTCTATTAGCTGTTCCTGAAACATAAGCTTCACTGCTTACATCAATAACGATGTCTCCTGTGATTTCACCAGTATAGAATGATGAGAAATCTTGGCCAGGATAAGCTAAATCTTTAGCAAAGTAACCATTATACAAAATACCTGCTTTTAAGGAAGCGGTATTAATCATTTCATTATCAAATATTAAATTAGCAGTGTAAGTAACATTATTATATGCACCAGGAGCATATGCTGTTGCTTCATTAATAGGCCTAATTGTAGGGTCAATTAAAGTAACTACACTAGAACCTGCTTCTAATGAAACTTCAGTTGTGTTAACAACTTCTCCATCTGCCAACAATTCTAGAACATATTTGCCTTTTTTATTTGTATTAATGGTGACTTTTATTTGGTTATAAGTTCCAGGATAAGCAATATCAACATTATTGTTTTTTCTTTCAGTGGCTAAAGAAACTGTAGACTCAATGTCCATTTTTTTAGCTGTTAAAACAGATAATGCGTTTTTGTAAGATATTCCATAAGATCCCGCTGTACCGTATGCAATGAACTCGTTAGGATTGCTGGAAGTATATAAGTCTGTGATATTCCACTTGTTATATTGATAATAATTACCAGATTGATGAACTGCATCTGTTAAAAACTCATCATTAAATTTATAAGTAGCATCATTGCTTGAAAGTGCAATATTGGTTAAATAAGCTTCAGATACGAATTTTAATGAAGTAGTGTTAAATGTAAGTTGTGTATTGGAATTTGTCCATATTTGATTGTCATTAATCCAATAGTTTATTACATCATCATCTCCATCATCATATGCTAAAACCAATGCAATTAATTTAATTCTGCCATCAAAGGTTTTACCTTCCATTTCAAAGGTATTGACATTAATTTTTAAAGCAGTACCGTTTAAACCAGGTAATGAATCAGTTATATCATAATGAATCATATAATCAGAGTAACATTTTGTAGTATGATCATTTACTGTATAGACAGTGCCGTCAGCAGACCCTTCTGGTATCCATAATTCCTCTGATTTTAAAATTTGACCATTATTTGTTGTAATAGTAATATTAGCATTAGCACCACGTGAATTTGCAGCACTACCACTATAAACATTCACATAAACGTCCGCACTCTTAATTGTTTTTGCATCAGCAGGAATGTCATAATTTAATTCCCCACTTGTTGTCCATGGGTTTTCAGTTACAACATCCACTCCTCCTGAAACAGAACCTGATGAAATTGGTTCTGAATCTTCTAAAACGATGTCTACATCGCTAGATGCAACTGCATCATCCACGTCTTGCGCAGATGCTACACCAATTGAGAGAACAATCATGAAAATAAAAATAGATAGTAATAAAATTTTTTTATTCTTCATAATACTCCCCTTTAAAGTTTTTTAATGTCTAACATCACTTAAGTAATAAAATTAATAAAATTCATATTAAGTTTATTAGTACAATAATAGTATATAGTAATACTAATATAAAACTTTGGATTTAACCTGTTAAATGACAATTTATATATTAATGTAAGGTATTTTTTAAAAATAGTAATAATTATTCGAAAAAATTGGGAAAAAAGTAATACTAAATTAAAATTTTAAAAAATAAAAGGTATTACTCTTATTCTTCAACCATTATTAACTTGCCCGTCGAAGGGTCTTTATACACTTTACCCATTTCCATGTAACCTGAGCCTGAACTGTCTGAAGTGTCCGGAGTTTCATTTAAGACCTGCCCTTCACTAACTTCAGTAACATCGGGAGATGACTCATCAAGAGCCTTCTGGGATTCCTGATTATCCTGAAATACAACACTCTGCATATTCCAACTGATTACAACAAAAATCAATAGTCCAACAGCTATTACAAGCATTGCATCAACAAGATTGGAAGTTCCAGCCATCGGATCTTCTTCACCTTCGCTAAAACGTTTTTTAGACTTATCGCGAACCATAGCTAAAACCTCATATGGTTTAGTTTATCCAATAAAGCATCTGCAAGTGCATCCAAGTTAGATAAATACTCTTCATACCATCTGCGCCTTACCTTAGATACAAAATAAGCTACAGCACCTGCACCGATACCTACTACAGTTGTGTCAAATGCCACAATAATTGCATTTGCCAAAGTATTTACATCACCTGCTCCTAAAGCCGCAAGTCCCGGACCCATTGGTATTAAAGTACCCATTAACCCTAATGTCGGCCCAATACGAGTTACAACATCAGTCCTTTCAATGGATTTTGTGAATTTATTTTCTTCAAACTCTATTAGCTTTTTAGCCAAAGCATGTCTTGAATCCTGAGTCAAAGAACTAGAACGTAATATTTTAATTAAAACTACTTTTTGAGATTCATAAATTTTCGCATTTTTGATAATATTTTTAATTTCCTCTAAGGAAGAAGCATTGGATATTGCATAAATTAATTCTTCGATTGTATCCGGAGTGATTTTCTTTCTTGAAGTGTATTCTGAAATCAAACCTCCAATAGCCAATACTGCAAAAATTGCAAAAACCACTAAAAATATGATTACGGGAATTTGCAAACTTTGTGAAATCATGTTTAATGTGGATGTTAATATTTCACTTCCAGGAATTGTAGATACCATTTAATCACCTAATTAAAATTACTGTTTCTCCTTGATATTATTCCGCCAATGGCAACTATCGCAAGAACTAACAACAAAGCCCCTATTAAGGAATATGGAGAAGATATGGATATTGCATCCATCGGATTTGCAATCATTGCTGTAATATTTGGTAGGAACAATGCTGATAACAGGAAATAGATTCCCAAAAAGAACATGAAGTTTCCTAAAACTATTGGATAAGGTTTGTCTATGAATCTTACCAAATAATTTGATGCAAAGTAAGTTACCACAATTGTTAAAACCAATGCCAATGCAACAATGACACTCAAATTCATTAATCCCAATCCAACGGTAGGTGCAACTAACATTATACTTACAATAATGGATCCAAAGCAGCACGGACACGGTGCAACTATTGCCATACAAGTAGCGGCAGTTGTATTTCTTTCAAACACCTTATATTCTCTGATTGTGAATATTCCCGCCAGAATCATGATTATTGCCATAATCAAGAAAAATTCAAAGTTGTAAGTGTATATCAAATCAGTGATTTGCTCTGTGAAAAATGAAGAAATTTCAGTTAATATTAAAACTCCTCCACCATATCCTATGGAAACTAATGCCAGATATCTCCTTGACATGTTTGCAAGGCCTGTTGCAAGGCCTAATTTTACTCCAAAAATTAAAACAGCAGACAAAATGCCCACTTGCCATAAAATATTAATTGCATCCATTTAAACACCTACACTTTTTCATCAAATAATTTATCTAAATCTTGAACTTTGTCTTTATCATCCTCGTCTCTAAAGTATCCTACCGCTATAACTAAAATTAAACATAAAATAGCTAAAACAGCTATAATTGATAATCCCACTTCACTTGCTGACTGTGAAGTTATAGGATTTATTTCAACTGATTTTTTAACATCTGCACCTTCTGATGAGGACCTTCCCGCTTCAACTGATTCGCTGCCCGCCCCAACATTTGAAAATGCATCCCCTTGAGCATTATCTCCATTTTGAACTGTATTTTGAGTGGTTGTGGAACTTGAATTTGTTGCAACAGTTGAAGATGAAGTTGACCCTTCAACCGGATTTTGAGTTGAAGCCTCATTTTGATTATTGTCTGATTCGGTTTCAGGCGGCTGAGTGGACTGGGTATTGTTTTTGAATACAGGATTTTTAGTTGCCTCATATAATTTAGGCAGCAACTGTGCAAGAATATCCGGGTTTACATATTGTACTGCCCATTGCATCATTGCAATATTTCCACAACTGCAGTCACAGCATGCCACACCGTTTTGAATTGTTGCCTGTGCCCAGGTATTTGCAATATCACGTATTGTTGCCTCATCCGCATTCCAATAACCGTCGTGGATTGTTGTAAGCATTGTTCCACTCATTGAAATAAGTGAATATGCATTATTTCCACTCATTAACCAGTCTTTAACACCGATTCCATATTTATCATTGTAGTAAGTATTGTAAATCCTATTCCATAAATCATCACTGACGGCTGATGGTCTGGTTACCTGCCAACCGTGCAAATTACTGACAAACTTGTTTGACATGTAACGGGCTCCACTGTATCCTTCTCCCATCATACCTTTAATCCATTCAGGATTGTCATATCTTGCAGCTATTTCTCTGTACATAACTTCCTCTAAAGAGGATATATACGCATTATTTTTATCAGCATACATCAATACATTGAATTTTGGAGCTTTACCGGAAATTTCCTCAACAGTCATTGACAAACCTCCCCAATAATCAAAGAAGTCATCGTTGTCAAGAACACCATACTGGTTGGTGTTACGGCTAGCCACTATAGTGTCTGAATTTGATAGTGCTCTGAGGAATACTAACGGGTTGGTATCGCCCCAGTAGTTTTTAGAGTACATGTTACCCATTCTTCCAAGATAAAAGTCTGCAAGTTCACTTGTATCGTTCCATGTCCAAGACATTGATACCATTTTTGAAATTCCAGCACCATAATCTCCATTTGGCGGTGCAAAAATACGTGTAATTGCGCATTCGCCAGCATAAGTTTCATTATATCCCTGACTTAAATAGAATAAGGTATCTTCAATCCAATGCTGAGCGACATAATTAGAATCCAGTGGTTCATTTGAAACCCCATAATAGCTTATGCTCTGCATTACCGCTTCAAGAGCTGCGCGCAATTCAGCGCCATGTTCAGAATTCATTAAGGTTGCATTTCTAATTAATGTTAAGTATGATCTTGCAAGGGCAACACGATATGCATTGTCCATCAAGATTGATTGTGATGAATATAAATCTCTAAACAATCCGCTTGTGATTACAGTAACATCTATTCTCTTTTTGGACCATCCATCCGGACGTGTTAAATCGTTTAGAGGAATCACTTCCGGCATTGCCCCTACTTTTTTACCTGTAGGGTTTCCCTCGTCATCATAACCCGCACTTGATGAATCTGTCCAAACAGGCTTCATGCCCAAAAGGTACAGTACTGTTGAAACAAGCGCTCCGTCATCTCTTGCTGTTTCTACACACCATATGCCCATGATAATCTTTTCTGTTGTATCATTTAAATCGGCAAGTGTTAATAAAGCCAATGTTCTTGCATATTCCCATGCTTCCATTGTCGGAAGCTCAGATGATTGGTCCTGGAACATGTTCTTACCTGTTGGAAGTATTGCAGGCTTAATAACAAGTTCTCCTCCTTCACCAACTGGAACATATTTGCCATTTAATCCGTCAAGCATCGCATCCAGTTCATTTGATATGGAAAAACTGATTAAGCCAATATAGTTTTTAGCCAGATTTAGGCATGCCAGGAAATTTGAATTATTGAATTTTAAATTCTCACTAATTAACAGATTGTTAACCGTATCAACATCCCAATAGATTAATGCCCTTACAATGTCATAGGATTTGTTTAGAACAAATTCTCTTTCAAAAGCGGATAATTCATCATATGCTTTTGAATAGTAATAATTTGATAATTCTGCAAATAAGTTAATCACTCCCTGATTATTTTCAAGAACATAATCATAAGAAAGCATTGCTGAAACTGTACTTGCCAGGTCTTGCTCGCTCCATGGTTGGCCTAATGCATGAAGACCCAATGGATAGAGTGTATTCTGCATTGTAATCAGGAAATTATTTACTTTTTGTATAAGCAAATCGCCTGATAGGCTTTCTACCTCTTCTGAAGTCAAACCCAGATTGGCAGAATAATCATTTTTAATAATTAAATCGCGTAATTCATTAATTGTATTCTCATTTGGATTAATTTTATAATCATTAATCAGGGTAGCTGCACGAGTCAAATTGCCATACAGATGAGTATAAGACATTGGAGAAGTTAAATGTGAAATAATAACTGCAAAACCTCTTCTTTTAGCCTGAATAGCTTCTCCTAAACCGTCAGCAATATAGAAATATAACTGTGGAACATCACCCACTACAACTGATCCGTAATCGGTTGCAGACAATAAAATTTCCTTTCCAGGCAACCATTCGTGTGTAGCGTGCCTTCCTGTGAAAACCATTGCATTTGGATATTTTGTTTGCATATAATAATAAGCGGCCAAGTATTGATGGGTCGGGGCAACCGCAGTACAATGGTATAAGTTTTCGATATCTGATTCCCATCCCCTTTGAGGTTCAGGAGCAATGAATATATTTCCATAAGTTAAACCAGGAATAACAAAGTAATCAATACCCTCCCTATTAACAACCATCACATTGCCTGGAGCTTCACCCCATCCGTTTAAACCTGAAACGTTAAGCAATTTAAACTCATTAAAGTATTGCAAAAATAAATTATAATATTGCTCATCATGAGTTGAAGTGTATTGTTTTAAAGCGCTGACAATATTAGACAGTATCTCTTTGGATTGCTCGGAGTTTTCCTCAGGAAGAAGAGCTACAATTTGGTTGTACCAGTCATCAATTGTGTCCCCAATTGTTACTGTATAATCCAATTCAACTGCCCGTCTTGAAAGTTCCCCTATGTATGCCACAGGACCTTCTCTTACCTGAATTTTAACAATTTCATCCAATGAATTAAACCAGGCATTGTACTCATCAACCGGCAGGAGTGTAACTCCTGACTGATTAGCTAACTTCTCAAGTTCGCCTGGTGCCCAAGTAGCTACATTAATACCGCATTTAAGCATCAAATCTTCAAGTTCTGAAACATTTGCTGGCAGCTCGCCAACATCATAACCTGCATTCTTCAAGGTTTTGAGGATATTATAGATACTTGTTATTGTATCAAGATAACTGGAACCGATATTTTGCTTGCCTGGCGGATAATTATAATAGATTATTGAAATTAACTTATCAATATTTGGAGTGTACTTCAAATCGACCCAGGAATCAATTCTATCGGTCAATAAATCAATGTTTCTCTGGTAAGGAATATATGTTACAATCCTGGCTCCGGTTAAATTTGAGATATAACTTGATTGCCCGCCGATAAAAGTAGCGTCGATGATACCTTGAGTTTCAGCAATGGTAATATGCCACCATTTATCGCTTCTCTCTGTAGTAAGACCAGTTGAGCCTAATTCCCACATTTCATTTGAAACATAATCGGAGTGAACCGCCCTGAAGACTGGAACTCCCAACTCTTCAAAGAAATCCGTTGCTTTTGTGAAGTTTTCTCCTCCTACACCATAAGCAACCATTGACACAATTGCATCAACATAAGTGTCGTATTTAGAAGAATTATCTAAAAATCCGGTGATATCGCTTCCGGCACTAGTCCATGATTCAACCATTACTCTTAACTGTTCAGCTGATCCTCCAGCGGCAAAAACGGGAATAACATTATAACCTTTTGATTCCAATGAGGAAATAATTTCATATGTTGGATGTAATTGTTGAGATGCTATATACATTGTACTTTCCAGAACGCCAATTGTGCGTGTTCTTGAACTGTTGAAAAATGTGGTAATATATTCGTCCAAACTATACCACCTATCACGATAAATTCCATACTCTTTTGTACCGGTGAAATTAGGAGGGTTATACTGGAAATTATAACCTAAAATGTTTAAAGTGTATAGAATTTGATTTTTAAGATTATCCTTATCGTTGAGATTTTTATAAAGAACTAAGTGGTTTAAAATTTCATTAAAATTAATTCCCTCATTGGTTATGAAGTTATGAACATTATTAAAATTTAATCCCCTCTTAGTATTTTGGAAATAGTTAATTAACTCTTCATTGGTGTAGGAATCAAAAATTTTATTATATTCTATTGTATTATTTCTAATTAAGTTAATAGAACTGGATTCGGAGTTTAATTTACCGGAAGGAGGTTCTAAAATTAAAAACAATTCTTTATGGGACAAATCAGGATATTTACCCAAAAGGTTTGTTAAAACTGCATCCACATCACTACTTATCCATTCCCCAATGAATGCATCGGACTGGTCAAACAAAGAGTGGAGCTCATCTTCATCCATATCCTTCACTTGGTCGCCACTTCTTAAAACAATATTGAACCCAGCCAGATTATCCTGATTATATAACTCATCAGCTGCAGCATCTAAAACATTTGTTCCGGGACTATCTGAAATAATTAATATTGTTTTATTATTAACATTATCATTTAAGACCTCAGAATCATCAATAGAGGAAATGTCCTGTGAATTATCGTCCAAAGTTAAATTATTGTCTGTCTGGGCAAAGCTAACTTGAGTAAATAATAAAAAGGACATGATGATAATTATTAAAAAAAGTGTTTTGCCACTCCTCATAGTGATTCCCTCAATATCTTAATATAATTATATTTGTCTTACTTAATAATATAAATTTGTATTAAAGTATTACTAAATGAGTGATTTTTTACAAAAAAGTATTACTTTATGAAAATGGGTTTTTCAAAATCTTTATTAAATCAAAGAAACATATTATAAAATGATATACGGGAGAATGACTATGAAATTTGGGAAAGGTATTGTAAAAAAATATTCCAGAGAATATAACAGAACACTCAAAAGTGGTGAAAAGAAAAAATACACCACCGAACAGATTCAGATTACAGTGCCTAAAAATGAAGACATCTATGAAAACAGAGAAGAAGTTCTGATTATCCCAAGTTCACAAGTCGATGAATTTATTAATAGGGAAGAGGAAAACGATTCGTTAAAAGTTGCTAATTATCTATATGTTGAGGAAGTGAAAAAATTGGAAAAAAAGTTGGCTGAAAATAATAATGCTTCTGCTTCAGAATATGGAGAAATTATTAAAGAACTTAAAGCAAAAATCGAGGAGCAAAATGCTGCTCTAAATGAAATGGAAGAGAAATACAACTCTTTACATAAAGATAATATAGACAGTCTTAAAAAGGAAAACGAATCAATCAAAGACAAACATTCCAAATTAATTATTGAAAATGAAAATTTAAAAACAAAGTTTGTCAACATCAAAACCGAAAATGAAAACCTCAAAACCAAATACTCCAGCATAAAAGAGGAAAATAAAAACCTTAAAAACAAATGTTCCAATTTACGTGAAGAACACGCTAATATCCGTGAAAGCTTCAATAACGTTTCAAATAAATACAATAACTTGAAACAGGAAAATCTCAACACCAGAACAAGTTATGCTGAAATATATGAAATAAATGAAAACTTAGAAAAAGATTATGATTCTCTTTTTGTAGAATATAATGATTTGGTTGACAAATACAACGAACTACAAGAAGAAAACTATAATATAAAAATAGCTAAAGATCAAGATACACTTTTAGCTAATAAAGTCAAAGAATTTATGTTAAAAAGGAGTTAAAGAGTTTTATAATCATCCTGAAACTCCGGATTCCATCTTTTTAAACCCGGAATAAACATTGCTGTAATTCCTGTTGCCTGAGTTTCAGCAAGTCTAGGATTCTTTTCCATCATCTCTTCTGTTTTTCTAACAATCATTTCCTGTAAAGTTATATCAGGTTCTGTGTATTCACCATCCTGATAACAGTCTTTACAAAATTCAGGATTTAGACTTCCGTCCTTATTTGTTCCATAGTCTTCTTTTACAATCGGTCTGCCACATGAATTGCAAAAACCCATAAAAAACACCTAAATTAAAAAAAAATAGTGGGTAAATTAGAATTAATCTAATTTACTAGTCATCTTTTACTTCAATATTTTCGTCTTCATCCATTGCAAGTCTCATGTTGTCTGGATCTGGGTCGAAATGTTCTAAGAAGTCTTGTGCAGCTCTTCTTACATCTCTTGAACCAATAATGTATCTTCCAGCAATAATGATGTTTGCACCTTTAGTGATTGCTTCTTCAACATTATTTGGTTTAATACCACCAGCAACAGCGACTAAACCTTTAGGACCGAGTGCAGCTTTAATGTCTTTAATGTTACCCCATTCGGTCATGTCACTTGTATCTTCACCATGTTCTGCCCTGTATGTTTCCATATCGACATTTCTGTGTAACAATACAATGTCAGGTTTGAGGTCTTCTGGAAGTTTAGCTAATTTTTTCTCGAATTCAGCAACATTCATCATGTCAAGAATTGAGTAAATACCTTGCTTTTGAGTTTCGTGAATTGCTTTTGCAATTGATTCAACGGTACCGAGACCGGAAATTGCAACTGCATCAGCGGTTTCATCAGCAGCCATTTTAACTTCTACACGACCTACATCTAAAGTTTTCAAGTCTGCAATAATGAATGCATCTGGACGTAATGCTCTGATTTTTCCAATAATGCCGACACCGAATTTTTTAACAAGCGGAGTACCTGCTTCGAGTAGGATTCTGTCGTTGTCTGGTAAATCATTGATGATTTTTGCCATTGCTTGTTCGTTGTCAAGGTCAAGTGCAACTTGCAAGTATGGTGGGCTCCAGAGTTTTTTGACTTTGAATCCCATGATTGGGTGAGTTCCACGATCTTTTTCTGCAAGCACTTTTTCGATGGATGGGTATCCTTCCATTGCTCTTCTAATAGCTAATTTGGTTGCACCGTAGTTGTATTGGTATATTTTTCTGTAATCTTCTGCTGAAGGGTCGATAAATACACTTACATTGATTACAATGTCTTCTACGATGTCTTTTGGAATATAACCGTCTTCCACTGCATCAGCAACTGCTCTTGCAACAGCAGTTTGTGCAGGTCCGAATATTTTACTTGCATCTTCTAAATCACCGACAGTTACTTTAGGAATAATTAAAGTAGCTGGCTTTGTCATTAAATTAGGTCTAATTACGCTTGTTAGTGGAGTGTGGCCTACTGAAAGGTTTGATAAACCGTTTGCGAAAGCTTGACCGACTGGTCCTTGTTTATCACCAATTAATAAATCAACGTGTGCTAATTCTGGGCCGTCTCCAATAAGAGCTTCTCCTATTCTATACATTGGGTCCATTAAATTTCCTCCATATTATAATATAAATTTTATTCATAATAAACTATTGGAAGTTAATCCTTGTTGAGATATCTTTTGGTAAAGGTAATCTTCTGTAAGGTTTGCCAATAGTTTTTTCATTAATTTCTGAGATTAATTCATCAACAGTCATGTCGACTTTTTCACCGGTTTCACGAACGGTTACTTGGAATTTACCGGTTTCAACTTCCTTATCTCCCACAACAAAGATGTATGGGATCCATTCTTTAGATGCATTTCTGATTTTTTTACCTACGCTTTCATCTCTGTCATCAACGTCGACACGGATTTTTGCTGCATTTAGCTTAGCGTATATTTCCTCAGCAAATTCCTTGTGAGCGTCTCCAACGGTGAGTACACGAGCTTGAATAGGGCTTAACCATAACGGCAACATCGGAGCTTTTTCATTGATTTCAAGAGCTGTTTTTTCAAGCATTGCACATAGAACCCTTTCGATACTTCCGGTTGGTGAGCAGTGCAGGATAGTAGGATGATGCTGCTTGCCGTCTTCACCCAGATAGTTTATGTCAAATCTTTTTCCACTTTCAACATCAATTTGAACGGTTGGATTTTCAATAGGACGTCCTAAAGCGTCAATATTTGCAAGGTCTATTTTACATACCCAGTAATGATGTCTTTCAGGCAAGATTTCCAAAAGAATTGGTTTTTCGAATTTGCGTGCAACTTCATACATCCATTCCTCATTTTCCTCAAAGAAATCTTGGGTTGCTCTGAAAATAACTTCAAAGTCAAGGCCCAAATCGCTTCCGGTCTGCATACACATGTCAGTCTGAGCGGAAAACTCTTCAAGTGATGCAGGCACATCAGCACAGAATGAATGGAAATCAGGCATTGTAAATGCTCTTAGCCTTTTAAGACCAACGACTTCACCTTTTTTCTCGAATCTGAAACTGTAAGTGGACAGTTCATAGACTTTAGCAGGTAAATTTTTCCAGGTCAAGTATGAATCGCTCATCAATCTGAATGCACCAAAGCAGCATGCAAATCTAAGCATAAGATTCTTTTTGGTATCGGTTCTGTACTGTCTTTCACCGAATTTATAAGCGTGCTGATATATTGCCTCATTGTCCAGATCATAGAAAATCGGAGTTTCTACCGGCATTGCACCGTGATCAACAGTCAGGTTATAAACATAATCGGCAAGAAGGTCTCTGATTAATCTGCCTTTAGGATACCATCTTAGGTTACCGACATCAGAAGCAGGCTCATAGTCACAGATTTCCTTTTCTCTCATTAACTTAACGTGAGGAGGTTCACCTTCATCAGATGCCCCGCGGCCAAGTTCATAGTCAACGAGTTGTTTGAATGCTCTGTTAGTGAAATTAAAGTCATCGATTTGAGTGATTTTATCTCCTTCAAGAATTTGCCATTTGGAAGGTTTTCTCTCAATTTTGGCTTCCTCTTCCTCAGCGGTTATAGTTCTTGAAAGTTCACTTAAAGGATGTCCTTTACAGGAAATTTCAAATGCTTTATACCATCCGAAAGGCACTCTTTGAACAGTTAAGTTTTCTTCTTTTAAGGCCTGTTCAGCATCTTTTAAAATTTGAACAGCGACTTTTGGAGAACCTAATGAAGAAGATAAATGAGCATAAGGATATAATACTATATTTTCTGCTTTAACTTCTTTATTGGTTTTAATAACTTCCTTAACTAAGTTTTTAACGATACCTTCAGGATTATTTTCGTCATCTTTTTCAACACTTGTAAATACTACCAAAGAATCGTCAAAAGAGCCTTCATGTAAAGCTTCATCGATTTCTTCAGCTACAGGTGTCTTATTTTTGACATTGTAGTTTAAATAATCAGAATGAATAAGAAGTATTCTCATTTAATCACCATATATTAGTGATTAAATTTTTGATTTTAATATTATATATAAATTAGGAAAATTTTTCAATCCCGATAACTTAATAAAATAAATAAATATAATGATTATATATGAGAGTTATTTTAGCAGGGACCGGAAGTGCCGTTGGAAAAACCACAATTGCAACCGGAATAATGAAAGCATTAAGCGAAAAATTCAACGTTCAGCCATTTAAAGTTGGACCGGACTATATTGACCCCTCATACCATACATTAGCAACCGGCAATACTTCACGAAACCTGGATTCCTTTTTTATGAAAGAAGGACAGGTTAGAGACTCTTTTTTAAAGGGAATGGAAGGTAAGGACATTGCGGTTATAGAAGGCGTTCGAGGACTATATGAAGGAATTGATTCGATTAACGATATTGGAAGTACCGCCAGCGTTGCAAAATCCCTAAAAGCTCCAGTCATATTAATAATTAACTCAAGAAGTCTAGTTAAAAGTGCCGCAGCTCTTGTTTTAGGTTTCAAAAGCCTTGATCCTGAAATTAACATTGCAGGAGTCATCCTAAACAAGGTCAAAAACAAGGCTCACTATGAAAAGACCAAAAGGTCAATTGAAGAGATAACAAAAACTGAAGTGATCGGCGGAATTATAAGGGACGATGCAATTTCAATAGAACAAAGACATCTGGAGACCTGGACCGTCTGGTTGAAATAGCTAAAAGCGCACCTAAAATCACTTCCGAGAGAATTCCAATCTGGAACAAATTAAATAAGCAGCCTGTTAAAATTGCCGTGGCATATGATGAAGTATTTAATTTTTATTATAAGGAAAATATTGAAGCTTTAGAAGCAAATAATGCAAAGATTCAGTATTTTTCACCGCTTAGCGATGAAAGCCTGCCTGATGCAGACGGAATATACATCGGCGGAGGCTATCCGGAACTTTTCTCAAAAGAACTGTCCGAAAATACCCAGATGCTTAAAGACATCAAGCAATTCCACGAAGAGTCAAGGCCTATTTTTGCCGAGTGCGGAGGCCTGATGTATCTTATGAATTCCATTCATGACGACAAGGTAGTTGACATTTATCCATACAAGGCGGTTTTGACAAATCGCGTTCAGGCACTCAAATATACAATAGCTGAAGTGCAACAGGACAATATCATCTCAAAGAAAGGTGAAGTCTTCCACGGTCATGAATTCCATTATTCTAAAGTTATAGTTGACGAATTGAAAAATCCGTTAGCTTTTAAAATTACAAGAGGAAAAGGTTCATACAACAATATGGACGGTTTTATAGAAAAAAATACACTGGCAAGTTATGTTCACACCCATGTGGCCGCAATGCCTAACTTTGCGGGAAACTTGACAATATCAGCCAATGAGCTTGGAGATTAAAATGAAGAACAAAATAGATTTTTTCAATCCTTTAATAGTGGTAGTAGGAATACTGGCCTTTCTGGCGATGGGTTATATCGGATCATTCAATTACCGTTTTGAAAATCCATTGAGTCTGGAAGTAATTTTGACAGTTATCTTTGCATGCATTGTTTTTGCTGCCGGTGTTTTGGCCGTGAAATACAAGATAAATGTTGAATCAAAAGAACTTAACTTTTTATCAGAAAAACTGCTTCTCGCTTTGGTAATCATTGCATTAGCATTACAGGGACTTAATTTAATCCTTCTTGGCGGAATTCCTCTTTTTAACTCCACTCTAAAAGCAAATGCCACCACAAATATCTGGAGAATTGCCTATCCTTTGTTTTTAATTACACTGAATTTCCTTCTGGCGAAATACTACAACAGAAAATATCTGGCTTTAATCCTTCTGGGGGCACTGATATTTGGACTCAACGGTTATAGAACCTCAGTTCTTGGAATACTGGGAAGCTCATTTATAACTCTATACTACCTGGATAAAATCTCCAGAAAAGTGGGAATAGCTTTTGTGGCACTTATTGCTGTTGGCATAATGGCAGTGGGCTATATCGCCTCCCAGTCAATTGCAACACAGCACTGGACCTTAAATCCTCTGGAACTGATTTTTTACAGAGCAGGATTTACCCTTGAAGTTTTTGAAAAAATAATACCTCTTGCAGGTACAACAAACGGCCACATCCTGAGCATGATTTTTTCTTCAGGAAGCCCAAGAACATTTATCGGCGAGTATGTTTTAAAATATACAGTCTGTCTGACTTCAACACTGTTCGGTCCGGTGATGCTTGATTTCGGTTATATAGGCTTAACAATTCAGATGCTATTTATGGGAGCATTTTTAGGATTGATCCACAAAATTAAAAAAGGAATCGGAATTGGAATCTATTCAATTATTCTTACACACACAATTATCTGGATAGAAACAGGTCCGACAGACATAATGATCTGGTTTTTATACCTTATAGGATTAGTCTATCTGATTATTAATTTAAAAAAAAGAGGGGAATGAGATAAAATCTCATTTAACTTTAAAACCACAATTTAATCTTATACAAAGATTAAGATTATTAAGATAATCAAGGAAATGAAGAAAACAAATGTTCCTTTTACAATGAAATCTGCATTTCTGTCTGTGTACAATGACAATCCGTAAGATAAAGCCAATGCAACAAACATCTCAATCAAACCGGTGATACCGGTATCCATTTTAAGTAAGTTGCCTGTTATGAATGCAACGATATAAGCAACAACCACAACAAGAATAATCAGAATTATCGGATTGCTTACAAGTGTAAACAGTAATGAATCCTGACCGAATGCAGATGTTCTTCTGTCGTAATTATATAAATTGGTTGGAGTGTTATATGAACTTCTTCCAGGAGCCCTGGCCCTGTTCAATAAGTTTAATGCAATACCATGACGCGGTTCATCGACTTGCCTGTACAATGTACTTTTGTAAACATTAGGATGGGCTTCTCTTCTCTGCATCAGATATTCCATATCATAAGCGTCATAAGTGTACTCAGGATATTCGTCATCGATATACTGAGCTGCTCCACCGTCATAAGGAGTATTGTCCAAAGTGGTCTGGTTTGTTCTGTCCTGATATCTTTTTGCAAGTTCAAGCAATCCGTCCCTATCAACTAATTTGATATTCTTTCTCAAAGCATAATTTTTAGCCTGTTCAGAGAAATAAGCGGAAGTTACAATGGTAACTTTTGAAGCTTTTAAACTTACTTGGACATCTTCCATCTCTTTTAAGACGTCCACTCCTATTCTAAATTCTTTCTCATAATTCTTACATGCTACAACTACCCCAAAATCCCCAATCGTTGTGGGTAGAATTGCATATATGTCAATAATCTTTTGAGAGGTTTTAAAATTTTTATAAACCCTAAAACCTGAGTCCTCCATGACTTTTGCAATAAAATTAATCAATTGTGGTTTTTCCAAGTTTCCACCCTTAAGTGTTTTTTTACAATAATAATATATTTTATAATTTAAATTGTTATTAAAGTTTTTTATGATTATTAAAAAATGCGTTCAAATCTTTCTGTTTTTAAAATAAAAATCTGAATGGTTATGGTTTATAAAAATTCATGATTAAAAAATCTCATAGCTATTAATGAGTGATATTAACAATTCAAATAATCCATTAATGGTAAAAATCATTTTAAAGTACTGAAAAATAACAAATAAGGCTTTTTTAATAGGTACATTTTATCTGACATTAAATTTCATCAAAAATTATTTTAACAAAGTAATACTTCATAAAATATATGAAAGCACTTATTAGTAACGATGATGGAATTACCGCTTCAGGAATCCTTGCATCAAAGAATGCTGTTGAAGATTTATGTGAAACTTATGTGGTTGCCCCTGAAACTCAGCAAAGCGGAATCGGCCATGCACTAACATTATACGATCCGTTGAGAGTAAATGAACACACACTAAAAGACGGCAGCAAAGGTTATGGTGTTGGAGGAACACCAACAGACGCCGTAACACTTGCCCTTTTCGAAATAATGGATTCAAAACCGGATATAATGATTTCAGGAATAAACACCGGTTTTAACATTGGCAAAGCGGAACTTACAACATCCGGAACATTAGGTGCTGCAATCGAAGCGGCAAGTTTTGGAATACCAACAATCGCCATTTCACTGGAAGTTACAAGAGACGATATCAAATTTGAAAATGGCGCTGTGGAAATTGACTTTGAATTTGCCAAAAAAATGCTTAACAAACTTACTAAAATCGTCTTAAAAAAAGGTTTGCCTGAAGGAATCGATTTGCTGAATGTGAATGTTCCCGCCAATCCTTCAGATGATGAATTTGAAATCGCAAAATTAAGCGAAAGAATGTACACACCGGTAATTGAAACTCGCTTAGACCCTCGTGGAAAACCATACTACTGGATAGGCGGTGATCCGTATGAGTCACATGCTCCAGGAAGTGATGGTTATGCATTGCGCACATTAAATAAAACTACTATAACACCAATAAAAATAGATTTGACAAGTGATATGAGTTTATTAGAGAAATGGTTAAAATAAAATACTTATAAGTTTAAATCCTTAAGTATTTTATCCCTTTCAGTTCTAAGTTCATTTAAAATTTTTTCATCTGTACATCCGTCTCTTTTAAGTTGAGCTATTGTACGAGTAATAGCTTCTAAATTACTTTCTAATTGATTGATTGCCATACTATATAATATAAACATTAAAGTATTTAAAGTTGAAAGATTAAAATAAAAATAGAATTATCAAGGATTTGAAATAATGAGCGACGATAATGTAAACAGACTTTTTACTCAATTTAAAAATAAATATGTAAGTGTTGACTTAAGAGGAGATTACCAAACCGAAGGTAAAGTAATAGCAATTGATAATTATTTGAATCTTGTTTTAGAAAATGACAACGGCCTTGAAACCATCAAAGGCGGAAACATTATTTTTATTAGTTTAAAAGAAGATTAGATATTAACTTCAATACCTAATATTTCTTTTCTACCACCATAAACATCCATTGCTATTTGAGCTGCACCAATAGCTCCTGATTCTTTTGAGATTACTTTTAAAGGATATTTGCCTCTTGTTAATTTTGTCCTTAAAGTCGAACGGTTCTGTTGCAGAACCTATGGAACCTGTTAAAACAATTCCTTCAATTTCATTTTCACATACAACATCAAGACCAGCTATTTCCATCGCGACGGTCATGATTAATGTGTCAATAGCCAATATTGCCTTTTCATCTCCTTTTTTGTAATTATCAAGAAGCTGATCTTTCATATTAGCCACCTTACCGTCAATACCTGCGATTTTTATAGCTCCCGCATGTGAAAAGCATCCGTTGGCAGATGCATTGTTTTCATCGATATCCCTAAGCATTTCCAAATCAAGAGGTCCGTGAACAACTCCCATTGCTCCCAAACACGCATCCATTGCACCTTTAATCCTGCCGTCTTCAATCAGGATATCCACACTGTTTGAGGATATGTCTGCAACGATAAAATTGGACCATCCTGTTTCTTTTACAGCATTATAGGAGATGCTTACCTTTTCAGGACTTGCCTGATGAGAATAGGCTGCTCTGAACAGTTCATCTAGAGAAGTGGAGTCTTTGTGAAGACCAGGAATCATTACCATAGGAAGATTCAATTGTTCCAATTCATCAAAAACGGTTGTTCCGCCACCGGTCAC
>OMSA01000177.1 GCA_900313645.1 uncultured Methanobrevibacter sp. | reverse complement strand
CCTTGTTGTAGGGTGTCTTCTGGATTTCCTCTTCAATAGATTTTATCTTGTCTTCAATTCCCATCTGGTTTCTCCTAAAATTAGTAATTAATATTTTAGTTTTTCATATTATAAAAAAGTTTATGGGCTTATGCAAAAATTCTAATTCTAAGAAAAACAGTAAAAACCAATTAATATTTAATTGAAGTTGCCAAACCCTAATTCCAAAAATTGGCCATATATTCAATATAGTTCCAAAAAAATCAAATATTAAAAAAGAAAATAATAGTCAAAGCAATTATTGAGACTTTAAAGTTCTTTCAACACGTTTAACTCTAGATAGAGGAATTTTAGCATCTTTTGCTATTTTTTGAGGAGAATTGCCCGCTCGAAGCAAATTTCTAATCAATCTATCTTCTTTGTTCCTAGCATACTCATGAATCAAACTCATCCTATCACCTAACACATCACACAATACATTCCTTGTTTTCTCATCAACAACAAACTTATCGACAATCAGCCATTCAATTCCATAGGTCAAGGATTTAATTGATGTTGCCAATCCTTTAAGATCCAACAATGTGTTGACCACATATTCAACATAGTCCTCGACTTCACCTGTTTTTTCGATAATCGGAACCAGTGCGAACAGTATTAATTCCTTACCGGTTATTTCAATATCATTTTCTATTTTGTAGTTAATCTTATTAATAATTTCTCTTGTATCATAATTTTTTAAACCTATTACATCATATATGAAAACATTATCATCATTTACATTGAATCTAACTTTTTTAGATTTCTCCGCTGTTGAAAAAACAGACAAAGTGATTTTTTTACCGAACTTATCGAATTTCAAGTCAGCCATTGCCAAATATACATGAAATCTCTTGTGGTGGACCTTGTGAACTTTAACTGATTGAAGTTCGATTATTCGGATTTCCTCATCCAATTCCAAAATTATATCTGGAACAAATGTTGTCGGATCAAGTTCTCGTAGCTCTTGCGTCATTATTCTTGCCTTATTTGACTTGATGCCGAGAATATCCAAAAATAACTTAGTATCCTCCTCATTGACATTTTTGAAAATCATGTCTTCCTGAAATTCCGACATTTTGAAAACCTCACAAAGTTGTCTAATTTGAATATATTGTCTTTAAAGTATTTAAATTTTACTTTAATAGAATTAAAATACTTTATTTTACATATAATTACTTAATAAAAGCAATATTACAAAAGTATAATAATTTTATAAAGTTAAAGCAATATTACGAAACCAGTGCAATTTTACAAAGTCAAAGCAAGTTCAGAAACTTTAAATGTGGTTAGAAACAAAAATGAAAACAACATTCCATTGACTGACAATGAGGCAATCGACTTGCTCATTGTCCCCGATATGACTCATAACCTTGACATCAGGGAATTGCTTGAAATGACCTCCAAATTATTGCGAGATGCAAAAATACCCGACAGAGAATTTCACTGTGACCTGATAGACTGTCAAAAGAAAGTGATGCAAAGATTTCTAAAAAAAGACGAAAGAAAGGAGATGGAAAATATGTTAAACTTGAAAGCGATAGATTATGGGCTGGAACCAAACGTCACAGGATTCGAAGAAGCAGTCAACTTATCCTACCTCGACGGAAAACGAGAAGGCATAAGTGAAGGTATTGAAGATACAGCCAAAAACCTCATTGAACTAGGATCTTCTGATGAATTCATAGCCAAAGCAACCAAACTCGACCTAAAAATAATACAACAACTCAGGAATGAATAAATAACCCCAATTCATTTAAAATAGTGATTAAAATGCTAAACCTAAAAGCAGAAGATTACGGCTTCGAACCAAACGTCACAGGATTTGAAGAAGCAGTCAAACTAGCCTACCTCGATGGAAAACGAGAAGGAGAACTAGAAGCAAAACAAAAAGCAAAACGAGAAAGCATTAAGAATATTGCTAAAAACCTCATCGAACTAGGAGTATCCGATGAATTCATAGCCAAAGCCACCAAACTCGACCTGAAAACCATACAAAAACTGAGAAAAAACTAAAAAGTC
>OMSA01000008.1 GCA_900313645.1 uncultured Methanobrevibacter sp. | reverse complement strand
GTGTGGTTTTTTAACAATGTTCATTGATTTGAAAGCAACTAATTTTTTAATTCCTTTTTCAGATGCCGCATCAACCAGTCTTTGGGAGATCACACCATCGAATATGACACTATCAGCGGTTCCTTCAATATTTTTGATTTCTTCGTAAATATTTTCAACTTCAACTTCTTTGGTCATGTTCAATGCTTCATCCAAAATAGCTCCACATCCTGTACCTTCGAATTCTTTTAGCATATCTTTCATTAAGCTAACTTCATCATCTTCAATTTCAGGTTCAGCTACAACCGGTTTTTCGTTGCGGTTGTATTTTTGATGTCTTCTATTGTTTCTGCGGTTTCCATTGTCATTTTTGGAATTTTCATTTAATATGTTGTGATTAGCTAAAAACTGTGCGGTCGGAACTTTGTCCCTGAGTGCAACAAGAACTTCATCTTTTTCCAGGTCTTCAACTTCTTTTCCTTTTGGAGCGCGAGTGATGTAGTCAACTTCTCCAATTTGAAGGAGCTCTTTTAAGATAAGTTCTCCGCCTCTGTCTCCATCTACAAATGCAGTGGTGGTTCTTTTTTTACTTAACTCACCAATGGACTGAGGTACGCTTACACCTTCTACTGCTACAGTATTTTTTATTCCATATTTAAGTAAGTTTAAAACATCGCTACGTCCTTCAACAACGATAATTGCATCGGATGTGTGTATGCTAGGACCAGCTGGTAAACGATCATCACCGTATTCAGAGATTTCATGAACTCTCATGGCTTCTCTGACCTCTTCAATCATTTTCATGCTTGCTGGGCCAACGCTTTCAACCATGTTTTTGTAAATTTCTTTTGCACGATTTACGACTTGTTCTCTTTTAACAGCCCTTACGTCTTCAACTTTTAGGGTTTTGATTTGTGCTTCACAAGGACCGACTCTGTTGATGGTTTCAAGTGATGCAGCGAGTATGGCTGTTTCAACTCTGTCCAAACTGGATGGAATTACGATTTCTCCTTTTGCTCTTCCACTGTTTGAGTGAATGTTAACTTGGATTCTTCCAATTCTTCCAGTTCTTTGGAGTTCTCTTAAGTCTAAATCGTTACTAAGTAAACCTTCAGTTTGCCCAAATACAGCACCAACAACGTCTGGTTTTTCAACAATACCATTAGCTGTAATCTGAGCGTGGATTAAATATTTTGTTGTTGTTAATTCTTCACCTTTTCCCATATTTTTAAGCCTCCTAAGCTTAATTGAATCGGGATAATTTATGTAATAAAACTAAAAATATAAATTATTTTTAGGTGATTAACTTGCATAAATTACACGATAATTTGTCATTTTGACCTATTATACACTAAAAAGAGTTAATACATTTGGAGTAAGTTAGTATTAAGGTGTTACTATTTTTATCTTAATATGGTTGCGTTATTTAAAATATAACTGTATAAACTTAATTTTTTCCCTTAATAACAATTTTTCTCCTGTCTTTTGATTAAATTAATAATAATTATAATAATGAATATGTAAATAAACTCTATGAGTATATAATAATTAAGTATATTTTTCAATACTACAAATAATATTTAGATTAAACTAATATATAAAATATAGTATAATGAATAATATTTTATGCTTGTAGGATAAAGTATTATATAGTGGTGAATTCATGTCAATCAGTCCGAAAGATGTATTAAATAAAAATAAAAATTTAAACAGACGTGTTGATGTAAGCAAAATAAGCTTAGATAATGTTACTGTTTCCGATTTAAAGTTCAACGGAAAAAATTATGATGAATATATCAATTTGATGTCTCTTTTAGAAAATGTTTCCGCATGTCAGGTTTCAGATGCCTACAACGGAATTTCAAAAAGGCCGGGCACTATTCAATCAATCAAACCAATCAACAACCGGAAGGTTTTCGGTTCAATTTTTACCGCTGAAACCGACAGCGACGATTGGGGAACATCCGCGCTTGCAATAGATGAAGCGGGCGAAGGGGACATTCTGTTTTTTAAAGTGTCTAGTGAAGATAAGGCAATCTGGGGAGAGCTTGCTTCCACATGCGCCAGGGATAATGGAATTAAAGGATGCGTGATATATGGATCTGCACGTGATTTGGATGCTCTTTTATATATGGATTTCCCGGTTTTTGCATGTAATTTCTGCCCTAACGCAGGTTCCGCTTTAGGTCTTGGCAGTCTCAATGAAACAATCGTTGTTGAGGATTTAAAAATCAATCCTGGCGACTTTTTCATTGGTGATGAAAGCGGTGTTGTCGTCATTCCATCTGAACTGTTTGCCCAAACCATGCAGGCAGCTTTAGAGGTTAAGGTTAAGGAAGCAAATATCATTGACGCGATTGGGCGTGGAAAAACACTGGCTCAAATTGTCGGACTCAAATAGAAAAACATTTAAATAGCATTCAATATTTATATATAAAGGTATCGATACCTTTATATAGTAGTTCCTTATAACTATATAAGTGATACAGATTTGATTTTAAGTTTGATTTTATGAAATTTTTAGGAAACAGTTTGCATATAGCAAACTCTGGAAAATTAATAGCGAGGTCCACTAAAACACCTTCACCGGGCGGAATAGTTTTTGACAGTGATAAAAACAAAATCGGTAAGGTAAGTTATGTTTTTGGACCTACAAAAAAACCATATATATCTATCAGGCTGTTTAAATCAGCCAATAGAGAAAGAATAGCGAAAAATTGTGGTGAAAAACTATTTGTATCAAAACCTAAATCCAAAAAATCTAGAAAAAGGAGGATGAGACCACGACACAACAAGTAAAAGAAACTCCTACAAGAGGACGCGAAGGAGCTATGGAAAACAGACAAAGGGACGTTTATGATGATTCAAAACAATCAGTATGTCCGGAATGTGGTTCTGAAGAATTGATTGGTGACTATGAAAGAGCAGAAGTTGTATGTGCTCGTTGCGGTTTAGTCATTGATGAAAATCTTGTGGATATGGGTCCTGAATGGAGAGCTTTTGATCACGAACAAAGAGACAAACGTACAAGAGTTGGAGCACCAATTACTTACACAATTCACGATAAAGGTCTTAGTACCATGATCGACTGGAGAAACAAGGATATCTACGGTCGTGACATTCCTGCAAGAAATAGAGCTCAATGGTATAGGTTAAGAAAATGGCAAAGGAAAATCAGAATTTCAGGCGCTACTGAAAGGAATCTGGCATTTGCTTTAAGTGAACTTGACCGTGACTCTTCAAGATTAGGTCTTCCAAGAAGTGTAAGGGAAGCTGCAAGTGTAGTTTATAGAAGTGCAGTGGATAATAAATTGATTAGAGGAAGAAGTATTGAAGGAGTGGTAGCCGCTTCATTGTATGCCGCATGCAGACGTTGTAATGTGCCACGTACCCTGGATGAGATTGCAGAAGTTTCTCGTGTAACCAAAAAAGAAGTTGGAAGGACATACAGATTCCTAACCCGTGAGTTAAACATCAAATTGCCACCGACTTCCCCGGTAGATTACGTGCCTAGATTTGCATCAGAACTTGGGCTTTCAGGTGAAGCACAATCCAAAGCTATTGAAATAATTGAAAAGGCAATGGATAAAGGATTGACTTCCGGAAGAGGACCTACTGGTGTGGCTGCAGCTGCATTATACATTGCATCTGTTTTACTCGGTGAGAGAAAAACACAAAGAGATGTTGCTGAAATTGCAGGCGTAACTGAAGTTACAATCAGAAACAGATATAAAGAATTGACTGAACAGTTAGAAATGGGTGTTACCTTATAAACACCTTTTTTTAATCTTTTTTTTTAAAAATAAACATTATCATTATAGATGCATCTATTTGGAATATTTCTCTATTCTATAAATTAGTTCTTTAATTATGCCATCGTTATTTGTCTTTTTGACTGTGGATAATCTCTTTTTATATTTAGGCAATCTTTCAAGGAAGTTTTTAACTCTTTGAGCGTTCATCACTTCATGATATTCACCATAGCCTAAACGTTCCACATAATAACCGTTGAGGGTTTGCTCAAAGTTTCCAAGTGCCGGAACGGAATAAATAGGTTTTTTAAGTGAGATAGCTTCTGAGATGAATGTGAATCCTCCATTGGAAATAACTGCTTTAGCGGAAGCCAAATCATCATAAAATACGTCTTCATTAAATTTTTTATAGGTCAGGTTGCCGTCAACTTCATCCTTATTGAATCCGTAAACAATAAACTTCTCATCTTTCAAGGCCTTGAGCTTTCGAACAAGTTTCACACTTTCCCGGCTTGTCTGGTAAACGATGACATGATCTCCGTTTGTAGGTTCAAGCTTGAGTATGTCTTCACGGATAACCGGAGGGTAAATTATAGCATTCTTTTTAGCCCTGATTTTCGGATAAAAGAAGCTTGTCAGAATATGGAATTTCGGCTTTACGACATAAGTCTTGATTACACCCTTTGCCTTAAGCATCTCAATTCTTTTATGTTCGGGGTAATGGATTTTTGTTTGTGTAATCATATGGATATTGTCCAGGCTGATTAATGGAATCTGCAGTAATTTTGAAACCATTGTAGCGTATATTTCAAAATCGGTTACAATAACGTCAGGCCTTATTTCCCTTGCTTTTTTATACAGGTTTTCATATCCTATCTTCATGTTTGTTGGATTTCTCTTTATTGCGTTTGCCAGAGTCTGCAGGTTATTGACCTTATTGTTGATGTAAACGGTGTTGAATCCTCCGATTTTGTAGACATTATCAAATTTGGAGTTAAGATATTCATAAGCCCTATCGCTTGAAAATATGTAAACGTCATACTTGTCCTTGATTCTGTCAATGATTACTCCACTTCTTATTGCATGGCCCATTCCTTCACCGCAAACGCAGTAGAAAACAACCTTTTTGGATCTGTTCTTTTTAATCATAAATTTTGATTTTGTTGCGTTTATCTTTTGGATGGACTCATCATAATCTCCCTTAAGTTCATTGACACGGTCCACTCTTTTTTGGAGCCCTTCAAATCTGATCTGGTTGGCCTTTTCACCGCCATGGTCAAAATTGTAATCAAGTTCACTGGCTTCTGTTCTTTTTCCTAAAAAGTCATTCACTGTACTTTTACCGTATTGTCTGATAAGGGTTTCAATTCCATCTTCCTCCAGTCTTCTGGTTGAAACACCAACTTTTGCACTTCTCAGTACTTTAAAACGGTCTTTTTTAGCCAGTCTTTCAATATAATCAGTATCTTCTCCAAAGGTGAGGTCTTCATCAAATCCTCCGCATTCGTCATGCAATTCCTTTCTTGCAATGATTCCATAACATCCCGCTCCGTGAGGTTTGATTTTTTCAACTCTTACCATGAAGTAATTTGCAAAATCGTGATATAGTTTATCTTCCACCTTCTGTGACATTGGAAGCATCTGTGTAATGGCAATTCCTGCCCTTTCCATCCTAAATTCGTATAGTGCATTTCTGATATAGTCATCAGTGAGCTCCAAATCGGAATCCAAAAATAGAAGATACTCGCCTTTTGCAACGCGTGCACCATTATTTCTACCTACAGCCGGAAGACCTCCATCAACAACTATGCAGCCGTGTTCTTCTGCAATCTCTCTTGTCCTGTCGGTGGAGTTAGCATCAGCAACTATGATTTCATAGTCCTCAAAGCTTTGTTTTTCAATACTTTCCAGCAAAACGGGAAGATATTCCTCTTCATTATATGTAGGTATTATGATGCTTAAAATCATATGTTATGATTTATTTTCTAAATTAATAAGTTTTTTTAAAATCAGCTTCTGCTCAATATTGTCATTGAAACCAGGGTCAGAATAAAACCGCACAACATCACAAGTGTTGGAATCTCACCATATATTAATAAACCAAAAAGCAATGCCGCAAAGGGTTCTGAAGCGGACATGAATATTGATGATGTTCCTGAATCAATGAAATTCAAACTTAATGTCGAAAAGACATAAGGAAGGGCGAATGAGAATGTCGAATGGATTATTAGGAAAACAATTGTCAATAATGGATTTATTGAGACGAATGCGTTAATCTGGCCGAAATCGGTAAAGGGGATTAAAGCTATTGAAATGATTATTATTGAGTATAGAAGTATTGTGAATGTGTGTTTGCCGTTTTTTATTGATTTTTTAGATGCAATCAGGTAAAACGCCCAGAACAGTCCCGCACCGATGCCGCATGCAATTCCAAAAAGTGAAATGTTCATCATGGAATTTTCCAAAACTCCGGTCATAAGCACGCATCCGAAAATTGCCAAAAGCATACAGATGACTTTTTTTGAGGTGATTTTTTCACCAAATGCAATGTAAGCTATTATAATTACATAAATCGGAGCCAGTGAAAGCAGAACTGCAGCAAGTGACAGAGGAATTGTATTCATTGATTCATTATAACACAGATTAAGCCCTATTATGCATATTGCACATGCTATAAAAAGAGGAATGTCTGATTTATCTATTTTAAACAATTCCCTGTCGGTCAGAAAAATTGCAAGCAATATCGGAATGATTGCTATTGAAAACCTTAAAAATAAAAGTGTGGTCGGGTCAATTCCGTTCTGGGTTAATGTGCGAACGAAAATCCCGCTGGAACCGAACATTATTCCCGCAAGAATCGGCAGAATCAGATAAATTTTTTTCATAATGCTACTCCAGATATGAGAAAATGTTCCAGGAAACAGTGTAATACTCACACGAATTGTTCAGGGGAACCTTTAAATCGTTAATCAGTTCCATTTCATTGTAACTTGGGTCAAAATGATATGTTGTTTTATTTAAGTCGGTGTTTTTGCTGTAGTCTATTACTTCAATGCTCATATTTCCCAAATCAATGTCATCACTTGGATTTACTATATCCACAGTGTAATAGTCAGGTTCTGCACCTGCAAATGCAATTGTGAATCTTAAAGCTATCACGGCTATAACGACAAACCAAACCAAAAAGCGGTTAAAGTAATACCTTGCCTTTTTAAATTTACGATAGGCAGGTGGATTTGACTCGTTTTCATTTAAAAGCTTTTCATCCTTCAGTATTTTTCCAACAATATAATTCAGGTAATATCCATTTCTGTAAACAAGAAAGAGTCCGAAAAGTCCTATGTATGACGGTGTTGCAAACATTCCTCCGTCTATGATTCCAATCAGAAGGCAGCTTGAAAAGAATGCTGAAACGAATGTTGTAGGCCATGGACGATTCTGAAGTGCAAGAACGATTGCAATAAAAAGAACCGGCAGCAGTAAAATCACAAGAAATGCCAAACTTGGAACGTAAGCATATAGGCCGACGCCTGTGTTGATGCCGCTTTGGATAAATGGACCCATAATCTGTGTTAGAACATGTCCCAAAATGGCCTTTAGAAGATGTGTATGCAGAATGCTTGTTGAACTCATGCCGTTTGTCATGGAACAGAATACGGTGTTAAGTCCTATGCCCATCTGAAGTCTGAACGCCACCTCAAGAAGTATTCCGAAAATCAATGAAACTGTTCCGATAATAATTGAAATAATCAGATACTTTGTTTCGTCAATCGCTTTTCTAGACAATTGTGACAGAATTAAGAATAATCCTAAAAGACCAAAAAATATTATATCCTTTCCTTTTGAGGATCCCATTAAAAATAAGTATGTAATAGGTCTGATAATAGGATTTAAACTATCGGTGAGGAAAATAACTCCTGCAAGCAATATAAAAATTATTCCAATTAAAATAGTTTTATTAATCTTCATTAACAAATAATATAATATTAATACTTTAAATAAGTTGATGTCATGTTTCCAATAGAATATTTCATAGGATTGGTTTTAATTGGCATATGCGCCGGTTTTGCATCAGGACTTTTAGGTGTCGGCGGAGGATTTTTAATAGTTCCCCTGCAGTATTTCCTGTTAAAATACATAGGTGTAAATCCGGATTTGGCAATGCTGATTTCATTGGGCACAAGTCTGGCCATCATAATTCCGACAACTTTAAGCGGAGCGTATAGACACACCCGAACAATGGACGGGATTATAAAGCCAGGTGTTCAGTTGGGAATTTTTGGAATAATTGGTGGTGTCCTGGGAGGATTTGTAGCATCAGGCCTGCCTTCTAGAATGCTTGAAATAATCTTTGGATGCCTATTGCTGTTTATAGCAGTCAACAATATTGTCAATATAAACAAAGAAAGAGAAGATGCAAGAATTCCGTTTAATCTGATTTCAACAGGAATCATCGGTTTTCTGGTCGGATTTTCATCAGGACTTCTGGGAGTTGGAGGAGGAATATTTTTAATAGCTATCCTGACTGCCCTTTTAGGCTTTTCAATGATAGAGGCAATCGGAACATCTTCAATTTTCATAAGCCTGACAGCTATTGGAGGATTTCTGTCTTATGTTGTTTCAGGATGGGGCGTGTCAACATTTCCATACTCAATAGGATATGTTAGCATCATTAATTTCTTACTGATTGCCTGTTTTTCAGTGCCTCTGGCTTCAATCGGAGCAAAATATGCTCACAGAGTTCCTCAAAAAAAGCTAAAGATCATATTTTCAGTATTGGTGTTGTACATGGCATTAAAAATGTTGGGAGTTTTACCTTGAGGTGATAAAATGGAGAGAAAAACCGGAGAAAATTTTGATGAAAAAGATGCTGCAGACATTTTTGACAAGCTAAGAAATGTTGAAGGAAAAATAAAACCTAAACGTGAGGGCAAATTTGACAATATCACTCATATGATGCAGGAAGCCCAAAGCTTTGAAAAAGATAAAGAGTATGATAAGGCTATAGAACTGTATAAGGAAGTTCTCTATATCTTGCCTGATTCATCAAAGGCATATGAAGCATTAATCAATATCTATCAAAAGAAAGGCGATACCGAAAGTGAAAAAGATATTTTAAAAAAAGCTGTAGCGAATTGCAGTAAGAATAAGGAATTCAAGTCCAGATTGGATGAGTTAGTATAGGTAGATGCCCATTCCCATGGCGGTAATCTGAATGTTGTCACCGCCCATACCTATCAGACCGTAACTAATGGTTAAATCCAGAACTCCATTGCCTCCCTGGCTTTTAATCTGATTGGCTAGTTTAATTAGGCATTCATCTTTGCCGTTTTTGATTTCAACAAGATGATGCTGTTCAATTTTTTCAGGTTCTATTTTTATTAATTTAGCGTCCTTGTCGATAATGACTTCGCTTTGGTTAATTCCGATTATGTCATGTTTTTTATCGCGCATATCGCTGCTTGTAAGGAAATAAAAATCGAGATTATTTAATGTGGCATTACTTTTATTTTCGTCAAAATAGGGGATTATTTCTACAGGCTCTTCCGGAATTTTCCCGTCCCACATGATAATTCTCTGATTAAGGATTGCCTTTTTGATTCTTGCAGCGCCTCTTTTGAGTGATTTGATGAAACTTGCAAGAATTCCTCCGACCACAACCAGCAGAATATAATTGATTAATGTCGGAAATGCTGCCTGGAGAATAATTATGGTTGATCCGGCCGTAATGATATTAAATCCCAAGCTCGGATTTTTTAAAATAAAGCTGTAAAAAGTGGTGTCGATAAAGAGAATAAAGGCACTAATTGCACCAATATTTTCACCTATGATTCTGTTTGCAAGTAGAGTTTCGACATAACCGGCAATCAAAGGCGCAAAAATCAGGCCCAGGTTCCATCCGTATATTGCTATATTGTAATATAGAAATATTCCGTAAACTACAAGCCCTGCTCCGGTACCTGCTGCAACACAGATGAAAACTTTGCGTATATGTTTTAAATCCAAATTTTTAGGTTTTAAATTCATTTTATTCATATTTTATGGCAGTGCCATAGGCTGTTACAAGGATGGTATTTCCCATGGTTCCACCTAAATTGTCGTAAGAAATCTTAAGCCCTATGATTGCATTGGCGCCTAGGCTTTCCGCCTTTTCAATCATACTGTTCAGTGATAGGTCACGGGCTTTCTGAATTTCCTCTTCATATCTGGAAGTTCTTCCGCCTACAACATCACGAACACCTGAAAATAAATCCTTATAAATGTTAGCACCAATCAGGGATTCTCCGGTAACCAATCCCTTATATTCTATAATCTGTTTATTTTCAAGTGTGTTGGATGAAGTCAAAATCATAATATCACTATTTTAGAAAAGTCATTACTGCCCATATTATGAGGAATATTGCAATAACTACGTATAAAATTATTTGAGATCTTCTTCTTTGGTTTAATCTTGCGTCCCAGACTTTTTGACAATCTGGTGAGCATACAAGTTCGTTTAAAGGTATAGGGGTTCCACAAATTGGACAATGTTTATGAGGTTCAACTGCCATCTTATCATCTCCTTATATTTTAAAAAATTCTTTAGTATTTTTGCTGACCTGAACGGCCAGTTCTTCTGCATCCATTCCCATGCATAGTGCAATTGTTTCGAGGATGTGCGGTAAATATTTGGGTTCGTTTCTATTTTTTTTAGGTTTTTGGTCGAAATTTTTTGGTATTAAAAACGGAGCATCTGTTTCAATCATTAATTTTTCAGGAGGAATCACACTTACCGCTTCCTGTAGGTCTCTTCCTCTTTTCATGTCACAAATCCAACCGGTAACACCAATATAGCAACCTAAATCAATGTAATTCTGTGCTTCTTGTTTTGTTCCAGTAAAACAATGGACTACGGATTTCTCAACAACATCTTCATGTCTTTTCAATATTTCATATAGGTCTTTGTGCGCTTCTCTTTCGTGTAAGAATAAAGGCATATCCAGTCTTTCTGCCAATTCTACCTGGGCTTCAAACCATTTTCTCTGCAAATCCTGTGGTGAAAAGTTTCTGTTATAGTCAAGACCGCATTCACCGATAGCTACAACACAGTCGTTTTTGGAAATCTTTTCCAATTCAAAGATGCTGTGCCCATTACAGGTTTTTGCATCATGTGGATGAATTCCTGAAGTTGAATAGAGAGTTCCAGGATATTTTGAGGCATATTCTGCAGCCAGTTGGCTGGAGTTGATATTAGTACCAGTGATAATGAACTGTTTTACTCCAACTTCCTTCGCCTGTTCGATTATTTCGACTCGGTCTTTTCTAAAAGATTTATGCATCAAATTCAAGCCGATATCGATGAGATTTTCCACAAAATCACCTATTCATTAATAACTCTTGTTCCTATATTTTCACCGTTAACAGCTTTGATTAGGTTTTCAGGTTCAAAACCGTTGGTAATAACGGTTTCTAAATTGGACCTTTTAATCATCTGAACCGCTGTGGTGTCAAAGAATTCATATGTTCCAGCTTTAACGTCTTTGCCGCTTAAAAAGTCAAGCAAGTCTGTTGCAGTAATTTCAGGAACAAGCTCTGCGTCATCAAATTTATTAGGATCTTTTGTATACATTCCGTCAACTGAAGTCAGGTTAATGAGTTTATCCGCTTTAATGAATTCAGCAAGAATTGCAGAAACAGCATCGGTACTGTGTGCAGGTTCGGTTCCGCCCATAACGACGATTTTTCCGCAAGCTGAGAATTCCAAAGCTTCCTGGAAGTTATGGGGAACTCTTTGATAAGCCGCATCGCCGAGTGCAGACAGCATCAATTTCGCGTTGATTCTTGTAACTTCAATTCCAATATCATCGCATTGTGCTTCTCCAGCACCCAAATCACGAACTACTCCAATATAATCTCTTGCAGGCTTTCCTCCGCCTACAACAACAAATAATTCATGTTCCTTTGATAAGTCTTTTAAAATAGCACTATATTCTTGGAATTTTTTACAATCATACTCTTTAAGTAAGATTGATCCTCCAATTGCAACAACAATTTTCATATATTCACCTGATATTATTTTTCATTTCAATATTATTTAAATATTAATTAATAGTAATTTTAAATATCAAAGGTGATTTTTTTGAATCTGGAAAAACAAATTTATCTTAGAAAATCTGCCCGAAAATACCTGGATGATGAAATCGATGAGAATGTGATTCACGATTTTCTTGCCAATGTCAAACCATTAATGCGTGGGATAAATTACAGGTATGAAATTTTAACCAGAGATAAGGTTAATGTCCGCACCCGCTGGTCTGCACCTTATTATCTTGCATTGTATAGTGAAAAACAGGATTTCCATTTGGAAAATTTAGGTTTTGTTTTCCAGCAGCTCTCATTATATCTGCAGAGCATAGGGATTGGAAGTTGCTGGGTTGGAATGGCATCACCTAAACGGAAGGATTCGGATTTTGTCATAACTATCTCATTTGGAAAGTCTGATGATATGGTTAGGGATATTAGCGGATTTAAACGTAAGGCCTTATCAGAAATTTCAGACAATTGTGATGAAAGGTTAAGGGTTGCCCAACTGGCTCCATCAGCCATAAACTCACAGCCATGGTATTTCAAACATTCAGATGATGGATTTGACGTATATCAGTATAAACAGAATATCCTGAAGCGTCAGGTGTTAAAGAAATGGAATCCGATAGATGTTGGAATTGCTTTAGCGCATCTCTACATTGCTAATGAGAAAACTTTTGATTTTTACAAAAAAAGCGATTCTGATGATATTAAGGGTTATACTTATACAGGAAGTATAAAAATTTAAAAAAATAAAAAAAGGGAGGATTTAAGCATCCTCTGCACTTAAACCTTTGAATAATAAACCGGCTATAACTGCACCAACTACAGGAGCTAAAATAAATACCCAAACTTGTTGCAATGCCTGACCGCCTAAGAATAGTGCTGGTGCCAAACTACGTGCTGGGTTAACTGAGGTACCTGTTAATGGAATGCCCATAATGTGCACGAATGTGAGTGTTAAACCGATTACAATTCCGGCAACAGCTGCATTTTCCGCTTTTTTAGTAACGCCGAGAACTGTGAATACAAATACAAAGGTTAAAATTATTTCTACGATTATGGCTCCTACAACGTCAATACCGACGCTGGATGCTGATCCAAATCCGTTTTGACCGAGTCCTGTAGCGGCATATCCTCCGAGACTTGGTGCTGAGTTAATGATTACTGCTAAAAGAGCAATACCGATAATTGCACCGATACATTGGAATAGGATATACATCACTAGGTCTTTTGCTTCCAATCTTCCGTCAATCCACATACCGATTGAAACGGCAGGGTTGATGTGGCATCCTGAGATGTCTCCAATCACATAAGCCATAGCCACTATGGACAAACCGAATGCCATTGCGATTCCTAAATTACCTAATACTGTTCCTGCAACGGCTGCACTTCCACAACCGAATAGAACAAGAACCATTGTTCCTATTAATTCTGAAACATATCTTTTCATAAATTTTCCCTCAGTGTAATATTATTTCCTCATGCTATTTAATATCTTCTTAATCTTTTATAGAACCTGTATGCAACGAATAATACGAGTAATATTAGTACGAATGGGAAAATGTGTAGTAATATTGAATCGTTTACTTTATCGAAGTGATATTCACTATCAAAACCCATGTGTTTTGCATCGGTATGGTTCTGTGTTATTTTTGCAAAGTTATACAATAAATCATAATAACCGATATGAGCGCCTTCGTATTCGATTGAATCAGGAGCCTTTCCATTTTGGTCCATGTATTCTCTGACTATTCCTCCCATTCTGAAATAGTCATAGATTGAATATGAGTCTCTGGTTAAAAATGAAATTCCCATAGGATTGTCCGGTTCACTGAATGTTTTTGGAACATCCAATCCGTTTCCATTTAAATAGGAACTAGTCTGATATAAGAGTTGTGCAGCAGTATAATTTCCGTATGTTCCTTTCATTTCATTATCGCCGCTGTTTATTAATGCTTGGCTTGATTTTGCCATTACTCCAGGGTTTACAATATTTTTTGAAACCAATTCATCACTAAAAATTCTGGTATCGTTTCCATGACCGTTTACAATATCTACAATTTCCTGAGCAATCTGTTTGTTCATTTCATCGTCATATCTGTCAATATATCCCTCATTAGCATTATTCGGGAATTCTTTTACCGGCTGGATGTAGTAGACTCCTGAATTCTTAAGGAATGTTCCAGGATCGCGCAATCCAGCAAGATATGCATCTGAATAGTTGTCATCCCAAGCTCTTCTTAAAAAGTTTGTATGGTTGTCTAAATCATAATCTCCAGTATTTACAAGAATTATCTGCTTGTCAGAGTTGGTTGAAGCGCCGGCTAATTGTATGAAGTTTCCGGCATCACAAGCGGCAAGGCAAATGCTCACATCACTTGTCACTTCAATCGCCCGCCAACCTTCTCCAGGCGATGGGGCCTGATTATCTACAATTACTTGAAGTTCTCCTCCGCTGATTTCTTCAATGTAATTTTTTATTGAGTTTAACATTTGCAAATCAGTATCAGTGTCTATGATATTATCAGATGTAATGAAAACAGTTTTTGATGCACTTACATCCTGAATGAGAGGAGCAACTATTAATAAAGCCATAATTATAATTGCTATTTTTCTTTTCATAGTTCCTACCTTTAAGTTTTTAATTATTTTTAACTATTAACTTCATCAATAAAATATTTTTTTCATAAACAATTTCAATTTTTACTCTAGATTGCAATGTTTTTCTATAAAAACAATGTTAAACTCTTTTTATACATATATTTAAATAATAATCGGTTTAATACCATTTTTGAGGATTTAAAAAGATTATCTTTTATTTTAAGCTAAAAATTGCATTGATTTGAAAAATTTTGATTTTTATTAAAAAATTAAAAATAATGTGTGAGTCAGGTCAGTTATTTGAAATGAAAATAATTTGAGTTAGGTGTTTGCGCGATAAATTTCCTATTGATTCGCTTGTATTTTTAAATTTTTTATTTGAATTTTCATTTTTAAGTCAAAAACTGAAAATAAGAAGATTAATTGCTAGTTAATAGCTTTTTGTTAATTAATAGTGTTTAAAATCGTCCTCAAGAAAGGTGATTTAAAATGTTAAATAATAATGGAAAGAAAATTATCGGTAAAAATTTCCTTTTCATCCTCTGCATTGTCTGTTTGATGTTTTCATCATTTGGATTTGAAGATTCATTTGCACTAGAGTTAAATGGGACCGGCTGTGGGATAGAATTGGAATCCGATAGTGACAATATACTAGGAAATTCTCAAATCGATGAAGTCTTGGAGGTGGATTCACAAAACAGCGGCGAACTTAGAGGTGTTGAAAGAAGTGTAAGCGGAAGGACATTTAATGATATACAGAACGTAGTGAATGAGGCAAATTCAGGGGATACAATAAAATTAACCGGTCAGTACTATTCCACAGGAACTCAGGTAGTTATAAACAAACAGCTGACAATTGTGGGTTCTTCTTCAACAGTTTTGGACGGTAAAAGCCTGTCACGTATATTCTATTTAAGGGATACTGCAGCAGGTACGGTAATCAAGGATATCAAATTTACGAGAGGCCAATATAACGTGGGTTCGGCAATTTATGTTGTGGCCAAAAACGTTTTAATCGATAACTGTGTAGTCGAAAATAACCATTGCAATGTAAGCGGAGGTGCAATATCTACAAGACACGATATAGACACTTCCGAAAATCTGAAAATAATCAACTGCAGGTTTATAGGAAATTATGGGCATTGGAACGATTTTGATGAAACTTCAAGCGGGGGTGCTGTCGGAGCATATGCAAGAGGCACTGAAATTAGAAACTGCTATTTCGAATCCAACTGGGTGAAAGGAAAAAAGACCTGTTATGGCGGAGCGCTTCAGGTAGGTATTGATCTGCCCGGTTCAAATGCAAAGGTGGTCGATTGTGTTTTCATAAACAATTCAGCCATTTCAACTGAAGAGGTTTCTCACGGTGGTGCAGGTTGTGTAAGAGACGGTACAAGTTATATAAGCTGTATTTTTATCAACAATTCCGCGGATATGGGCGGGGCACTGACACTGCACGCATCAGGAACAATTGAAAACTGCACATTCATTGAGAATAATGCAAATCTCTACGGCGGAGCCATCAGTACAGGATATTTCTATGAGCATATGGAATTGAAAGTGACCGGATGTGATTTTGAAGGAAACACAGCTCCTTTAGGTGGAGCTATTCAGGCTATGGGAACCAATATTGACATTATTGACTGCAATTTCAAGGATAATGTTGTCAGTGAATACGGGGGTGCCGTAAATGTTGAGGCTGATGATGTGGCAATCAGGGATTCCATTTTCAATTCAAATATTGCAAATGTCAATGGAGGTGCAGTTTACATCAAAGGAAAAAATACTCTTGTGCACAATTCCACATTTATATCAAATGAAGCTATTCCCGACGTTAACAAACTGAATGACGGTTTGGGAGGAGCTATATATGTTATCAGCTCACAGGCACTTGTGGAAGATAACGTTTTCAGATTCAATACAGCAAGAAACGGCAGTGCGCTTTACTATGATATGGATGGTGAAAAATTAACCTTAAACGGCAATACTTTCTATCAAAATCAGGCATGGTCATACAGATTGCCTGTTTATGCAAGAGACATTTATTATGAGGATAACGAAACAGTTAAAGTGGTGCTTTATGGCGGAAACAATATTGCAGATTTTGATAATCTTGCAGTCTCAAATGCAATTTATAACGCTGCAGACAATAATAAAATTGTTATAAATGATGAATTTCCGGTTAATGGAGCAACAAGTTCAGGCCAGCTCTACCAGGATGACCGCGAATATAACATGGATGTCCTTTTGAC
>OMSA01000030.1 GCA_900313645.1 uncultured Methanobrevibacter sp. | reverse complement strand
ATTTATGATTTATTAAGTTGTCTATTTGTTGATAAATTGATAAAAAAAGACAAAAATAGTTAAAAATTGAGTAGTCCCGAGCGGAGTCGAACCGCCGTCTCCGGGTCCAAAGCCTAGAAGGATTACCACTACCCCACGGGACTATACAACATACTTTATTTTGTTAAACATTATATATAAACTTAACTAATTTTTAGATATCAATGAACTGATTAAAAGCTTTAATTTATTCATATGAGATGTTTAAAAAAAGAAAAGATAAAAAAATTACAGACAAAATCTGAAAAGTTAATAATATTTGAAACAGGTAATAGACTCAAAATAAAATAAATCATATCATTTAAAACGCGTATAGACACAAAAATAGAAAAAATAATGCCATAATACAAAAATAAAAACTTGTAAAAAAAATAAAAAAAGTAAAAAAATTTAGATTGCAAAAATGCATTCTAAATTTAATTTAATTTATTCTGCTTGAGCTTTTTCCTTAGCTTTCGCTTCGTTTTTCTCAATAGTAGATCTAATCATCTTCATTCTTACGAAGTTTTCCCTTTCCATTTCCTGCAGTCTCATGTCAATGGACTTTACAGTAGCCTGGAGTCTTGGAATCATGATGTGCTCAAGAGAGTTTACTCTACGCTTGGTAGCTTCAATCTCATCAGCCAGAAGATAGATTGTCTTTTCAATCTCACCAAGTTCAATAATGTGGCCTAAAGCTACTTCAAATAATTTAGCAGCTTCGTCCAATTGAACAGAGGTGTTAGCCAAGTCATATCCTCTTTCAACCAGATTTCTTGATTCCATTTCCATATTGGTTATAGGTACGGAAACTCCCATAATACTTCTTGAAGAAATATCTACTTTAACAGATTCCTTAACAGATAACGCTGCCTTTTGAACAGCTAAATCACCCATTGTAATCTGAGCTTCGGTAAGTGCTTCATATGCATTGAAAAGGTTTTTCTCTGCATTTTCCCTTGCACCTTCCACTCTATCCAAGATATCGAAGAACTCTTTAATCAAAGCATCACGCTTCTGCTTGAGCAGACCGTGACCCTTTACAGCAAGAGCTTCCCTCTTTTTAAGAGCAAGCAACTCCATACGTGTAGGGTTAATTCCATCTAGTATTTCTTCAGCCATACTATCCTCCATAAGATAATACAAACCAACTTAAAATAGAATAAATAGCTTATAAATGATTTTTGATTAAAATAAATTTAATCCCTAGTTCCATTTAATAAGCGCTTATAAATTTATTCAGGGTAGTATTTTTCAATAAATTCGTCTTTAACCCTTTTAAGTTCGGTTTTTGGTAATACAGTTAATAATTTCCAACCTAAATCCAAGGTTTCCTGGATTGTTCTGTCTTCGTCTTTTGCCTGACGGATGAATTGATCTTCGAAATTATCAGCGAATTTCAAGAAACTCTGGTCTCTTTCTGTAAGTGCTTCTTCACCTACTACAGCTACCAGGTCTCTTAAGTTACGTCCTTCTGCATATGCAGAATAGAGCTGGTCTGATACACCACTGTGGTCGTCACGAGTCTTGTCATCACCAATACCACCACTCATCAGACGGGAAAGGGAAGGAAGTACGTCTACAGGTGGGTAGATACCTTTACGGTGAATATCCCTACTGAGTACGATTTGTCCTTCTGTAATATATCCGGTCAGGTCAGGAATTGGGTGAGTAATATCGTCTTGAGGCATAACGAGGATAGGCATCTGAGTAATGGATCCTTCTTTGCCTGCAATACGTCCTGCACGTTCGTAAATACCTGCGAGGTCAGTGTACATGTATCCAGGGTAACCTCTTCTACCAGGTACTTCGTCCCTTGCTGCGGAAACTTCTCTTAAAGCTTCACAGTAGTTGGATAAATCAGTCAAGATAACAAGCACGTGCATGTTTTTCTCGAATGCGAAGTATTCAGCAGTGGTTAATGCCATTTTAGGAGTTAAGATTCTCTCAATAGCAGGGTCGTCAGCCAGGTTCATGAAAACAGTTACTCTTTCAAGAGCTCCTGTTCTTTCGAAATCCTTCATGAAGAAGTTAGCTTCTTCGTGAGTAATACCCATAGCAGCGAAAATTACTGCGAAATCATCATCAGTACCTACTACTTTAGCTTGTCTTGCAATTTGAGCAGCTAAATCGTTGTGAGGCAGACCAGATCCTGAAAAGATAGGAAGTTTCTGTCCTCTTACAAGGGTGTTCATTCCATCAATGGTGGAAATACCAGTTTGAATGAATTCTGCTGGGAACTCTCTTGAAGCAGGGTTCATTGGGTTTCCGTTAATATCTAATTCCTTATCAGGAATAATTTCAGGACCGCCGTCGATAGGCTGACCAGTACCGTTGAAGATACGGCCCATCATGTCATCACTTACACCGATTTTAGCGGTTTCACCAGTGAATCTTGATTTAGTGTTAAGAGTGTTTAAATCATCAGTACCTTCGAAAACTTGAACAACAGCTAAGTCTTCGTTGACTTCCAATACTTGTCCTTTTCTGTTTTCACCAGTAGGAGTTTCAATTTCCACAATCTCGTTGTATCCTACGCCTTCAACACCTTCAACAATCATCAAAGGACCAGAAACTTCAGAAACTGTTGTATATTCTCTTGTTTTAATATCAGCATTCATTTTTATACCCCACTACATTGTGTTACAACTTGTTCTTGCATTTCCTTGTTTTTAGCTTCGAATTCTTCTTCAGGAATGTATTTCATTCTTGCGATTTCCTCTTTAACAGGTAAAGCCGCAATATCCTTTACATCCGCACCACGTGCTACAGCTGCTGAAGCATTTTCGTGGAATGTGAGGATGGTTTTAAGCATTCCTGCCTGTTTGGTTGGAGAACAGTAGGTATCGACTTCGTCGTATGCATTCTGCTGGAGGAAATCCTCTCTTAACATACGGGTGGTTTCCAGAATGACTTGTTGTGAGTCAGGAAGTGCATCAGGACCTACTAATTGCACAATCTCTTCAAGCTCGGATTCCTGTTGGAGTAAAACCATAGCTTGGTCTCTGTTAGCTCTCCATTCATCGGAAGCGTTTTCCTGCCACCAGGAGGTAATGTTGTCAACATATAATGAATAACTTTGCAGCCAGTCGATTGAAGGGAAGTGACGTTTATCTGCAAGAGATGCATCCAATGCCCAAAATACTTTACAAATACGTAAGGTGTTCTGGGTAACAGGTTCGGACATGTCCCCACCAGGAGGTGATACAGCACCTACTACAGTAACAGAAGCCTGTTTAGGATCCTGACCGAGGGTGGTTACTCTTCCTGCTCTTTCGTAGAACTGAGCAAGTCTGGATGCGAGGTAAGCAGGGTAACCTTCTTCACCAGGCATCTCTTCGAGCCTACCGGAAATTTCTCTCATAGCTTCCGCCCATCTTGAGGTGGAGTCTGCCATGAGCGCTACATCGTAACCTTGGTCACGGAAGTATTCTGCAATTGTAATACCGGTGTATACACATGCTTCACGAGCTGCTACCGGCATGTTGGATGTGTTTGCAATAAGAACAGTTCTGTCCATGATAGGGTTTCCTGTTCTAGGGTCTTCGAGGAATGGGAACTCTGTAAGTACCTCAGTCATCTCGTTTCCACGTTCTCCGCATCCAATATATACCACAATGTCTGCGTCTGCCCATTTAGCTAATTGCTGCTGGGTAACAGTCTTACCTGAACCGAAAGGACCAGGAATAGCTGCTGCTCCTCCTTTAGCTAAACAGAAGAAAGTATCCTGTGCTCTTTGACCGGTAATAAGTGGAATGTCAGGGTCAAGCTTTTCAGCATATGGACGTCCTTTACGGACAGGCCATTTCTGAAGCATAGCTACTTCCTTGTCGCCGTCATCGGTTTCGATAACTGCAATGGTTTCCTCTACAGTAAACTGGTCCTTGCCTACGATTGATTTGATGTGTCCTTCAATCATTGGAGGAACCATGATTTTCTGAACTACAGCGGAAGTTTCCTGTACTTGTCCAAGAATGTCTCCACCAGTAACCTTGTCACCGACTTTAGCTATTGGTTCAAAAGTCCATTTTTTCTCTTTATCGATAGAAGGTACATCTACACCTCTAGCGATATAGTCTCCAGTTAATTCCTTAATAACTTCAAGAGGTCTTTGAATTCCGTCGAAAATAGAACCCATTACACCAGGACCGAGTTCTACGGATAAAGGACCTCCAGTTCTTTCAATTTTCTCGCCAGGTTTTAATCCGGCAGTTTCTTCATAAACTTGAATGGTAGCAGTATCTCCTTCAAGCTCGATGATCTCTCCAATGAGCTTGTCATCACCTACTCTTACCATTTCGTGCATTTGCGCCCCTCTCATACCATCTGCGACGATAACAGGACCTGCAATTTTAATAATATTTCCTTCTTCCATCATTTAACCATCTCTACTCCGATAACTCTCTTAATAAGAGCTGCCATTTGATCATTACCGCCTTCAGATGAACCGGTCTTATCCGGTATCTCAATAACCATAGGTAATACATCAGATCCAAGACGTTTGTTAATATAGCCTCTTATGTTATCAGCTATCTTTTCAGTAATTATAATAATTGAAATTCCACCATCTAATAACTCATCAAGAGCATTTTCAGCATCTTCATCAGTTTTAACAATGTAACCTTTCTTAACTCCAGCGAGTTTGAAACCTGTTACAGTATCGATATCTCCTATTATAGCGACATCACTCATACTAACATCTCCCTAAGTCTGGATACTGGGAAGTCTGCTTCTCTTTTAGCCCTAGCAATAACTTTCAAGTTTCTGATTTCAACTTCTTTTTGAGACAAGTAACCAATTATAGGACCGATTCCTATAGGTTTTTTCATGGAAGCTGATTTTGCAGAATCAACTAAAAATTTGTCTAAAGCCTTTTCAAATATTGCCACAGAACCAGTTTCATTATATTCCGGAAGAAGTTCTGTTAAAACATCTGCGTATTTGGTTCCTTCAAGTGATGAAATAACTCCTGTAACATCTTGAGATTCCATAAGATCCTTGAGTTTCCATTCTCTTAATTGATAACCGTTGCTAATCATGTAAGGACTGATAGCGTCATAATCAAGACCGTCAGCCTTTGCTCTTAAGATAAGTTTGATATTGGCAACATCAACCTGGTTTCCAATATAAGAGTAAAGAATCTGGGTGTTTTCATCAGCTGGAGATTCAGTGGATTTGAGTAATTTCTCCAAGTAGTATTTGTTCAATGCTGATTCGAATGGGAGAACCATTCCAGTATTTTCATATTGTGGAATGACTTCCTCGAGAACAGGAGCATATTCTGTTCCGTCAAGTCCTGCAACGACATCAGTTACAGTTTCAGCATCGGATAAACGGGAAATATCCTCATATAAAGAACCTGCAGGAATTAAAAGTTCTTCTGTAGCTTCCTTATCGAGTCCAGCTTCCTTAGCAATCAACAAGCTTTTAATGTTATCGATATCGGATTGTTTTGCTAATACTTTGAATGAGGATTGAACACTGCTAGGTGCAAGTCTTGCAACCATGTCATATGTCTCACCAAGTTGAACATCCAAAGCCTTCTCAAGAGGATACTCATCCAAATGTTCTGCATAATCTGGAGAACCTCTAAGATAGTTTGTTACATCATCAACATTGTTAGCATCAACAAGTTCAGAAATTTGCTTTTCATCAAATAATCTTCCTTTTCTTGCTCTTACTCTAGCATTAGGTTGGAGGTATGGATAAATGTCTAAAATTGGTCTACTTGCAACAATTACAATAATTGCTCCTATAACAACAAATGCTAAAAGTACAATTGCTAAAAACGCCTCGTTGCTGAGGCCTAATGAACTTATAATTGTAGCAATTTCATCAGCCATAATTCATCTCTCCTAATTAAATAATGTTTTTGCAACTTCTGAACGTAATGATTTTTTAAATCTTAACATTCTAGCTTCAATAGTGTTGTTTACTTGAATGTCACCATTTCTAGTTCTTAAAATAGCTCCACCGATGGTTTCAATAGGCTCGCCTATTTCCAAGGTAGTTTCAATGCCTGTTTCGGATGAGACAGCATCACCTATTTTGTTTAAGTTAGCTGGTTTCTTCCTATCAATTGTAGCTGATTTTATCTTATCAGTGATAGAATCTAATTTACCTTTAACTTTGGATATGTCCTCTTCCTTCAATAGAACGATTAAGTCTCCGCCACCAATTTCAGTAGCTGCTTCGGTAATCATTCCAATTAAAGCGTCGACATATTCCTCATCGTTAGTAGCTGCTTTTTGTGTTAAATCTTCAGTAGCTTTACTGAAAGCTTCTTCGATTACTTCTTCTTTTGCCTCTAATTCTGCCCTACGAGCATTCATTTTAGCTTCAGATATAATTTGTTGATATCTCATGTCAGCCTGTTTGGCCGCATTTTCGGAAATGCTTACTTTTTCGGCTGCTGCGGTTTTTTCACCCTCTGCAAGAATTGCATCGACTTGAACTTGAGCCTCAGCCTTTTTAGCATCCACTACAGCTTGAGCTTCAGACATTATGTTAGAGACAATATTATCTGCCCCAGAGCTCATTTATAGACCTCCTAAGCTAATATTCCACCGAATACCATAAGTAAGATAGCAATCAAGAATCCGTAAATAGCCTGAGTTTCTGGTAATGCAGAGAAGATAATACCTCTTGCGAACATGTCGGTATCTTCAACAATAGCACCAACGGAGGATGCTGCAGCGATACCTTGACCCATACCTGAACCTAAACCTGCAAATCCAATGGATGCACCTACACCAATAGCTACAATACCTGCAGTGGTTGAGAGACCTGAGCCTCCACCTAATAATCCTGAAAATACGAGTAACAGGATAGCAATCAAGAATCCGTAAATAGCCTGAGTTTCTGGTAATGCAGAGAAAATAATACCTCTTGCAAACATATCGTTATCTTCTGCTACAGCACCGACAGATCCAGCTGCTGCCATACCTTGACCTAAACCGGAACCTAAACCAGCAAAACCAATTGCAACACCAGCACCGATAGCTGCTAAAGCAGTTCCTAAAGCAATTTCTACCATATAATATATCTCCTAAATTTTGTAATATTAATTGTAAAATCTGATATTTAATTTTTTAAATATCTAAAAGAATTGAACATTCGTTCATAAATCATAAAAATTAAACTGTAAATTTTGTTTTATTTTTTTGTAAAGAATCTTTTAGCTTTAAAAGGTTCGAATGAATGTTTTCCTCCCATATAGAATTGAGAGAAGAACTCTACGTAGTTAAGACGTAATGCATTTACAAATGCACCTAATACTTGGAATGCAAAGTTGAATATGTGTCCGCCGATAAAGACGATTACTGCAAGCACGACTCCGATAACAGGAATCATGTCGTTACACATATTAGTCAGGATGTTTACAGTCATAGCAATACCACCTGTAGCAAGACAAAGTGCTAAAAGACGAGCGTATGATAAAACATCACCCATAAAACCAAATACGTCCATAAGACCGTATGCACCATTAGCCCATACAAGCAATCCAAGGGAAGCAATAATTAAAACAGCACCTAAAGCGATTCCAATCATGCCTACTGCAGGCATCATGAATCCAATTACAAGCAAGATAATACCTGCTTCAAACAGGAACCAGTTAACTGAGGAACCGAGAGCCTCTTTTTTATTGCCGTATTTGAAATTGTTGATAGCGCCTAAGAGGAAACCGATGTTTACATAGATAAGACCAACAATAATAGCGATTACCAGAATTGTTGCCGGTTTTCCAAATGCATTCAATGAGCTTATAACTGTAGGAAGCTCAGGACCCCATCCTAAAATCCTGGTATAGAAGTCTCCTAAAAGACCGTTTGTTACAAGACCTAGAATAATAGCCCATAAACCAGATGCAAGGACAATAAGTCCGAAGTCGTGCATGGTTTTATTGATTTTGCCCATTCCTTTGTATAATATGACACCCAGAATAGCTACTAATAATCCATAGAAGGCATCTGTTAAACAGAAACCAAAGAAGAATGGGAAAGTAATAGCTACAAATATTGTAGGGTCGATCTCATTATATTTCAAAGGAGAGTACATTTCAACAAGTACTTCATAAGGTTTTGCATATGCATTGTTTTCCTGTAAAACTGGAACGTCTTCATCATCATCAGGAGCGTCTTCAGCTTCTATGATAACATTGCCTTCGGTTGCACTTCCAATTAAGGATACTGCTTTCTTTTCATATTTAGCAGGCACCCATGCTTCCAAGACAGTTGTTTTACTGGTTTCAGCAAATGTGGCAAAAACCTCATTCTTTTCTTTTTCGTTTTCCAATTGTTCTTTTAAAGCAAGAACTTCATCATCCCATTTCTCAGCCACAACTTTAAGTTCAGCCTTTGCCTGGGAACGTTCACTTTCGATAGTTTGGAGTCTAGATTCAGCAGAGGAAATGATCTCATCCGGTTTTCCCTCTAAACCTGCGGTTTCAAACTTCTCGAAATCACCTTTTCTAAGCAAGTTATGAATTTCATCCTTGAATTCATTAGCTACAACTGTGATAATGATCTTGTAATCTTTATCTTCGTCTGCAACGAATTCATAAAAGATTTCATCCGTAATCTCACTAGATTTACTTCCAAATTCCGCAGCTGATACAGCATCAATCCTGCCGACAATTGTAGAAGTATGTTGTGAATCACTCAACAAGCCCAAATCCATATCTAAATTTTTCAATTTATTGGCTAAAGCCTTGTTTGATTCAAGAACAGCTTCTTCACTGTCAAGTGCGGCAAGTTTTTCTTCAATACCTTTTGTTTCTCCTTCCACTTGGTCCAAAGTTGATTCGGCGTAGGCTATCAACGCCTCCGTATCAACATCACCAACTTCCTTTGGAACTGGAATTTCGGGACTTATAAAGCCCATCAGAGTATCTTTAAGACCCCTACCCTCAGATAGGGCATCTCCAAGTAATTCTGAAATACCAGTGGTTTTCATAAGAAGAGAGGATACCTTTCCAGTATAAGGAGAAGCTTTTGAAGGTGTCAAGAGTTCTGCCAGTTCAGGATCTTGCTGAATGCTTTCGGAAATATCACTTATCTGGACAATTCCCTCATCGTGCAGTGCTGTGACTGTAGGATTTGCGAATTTATCCAAAGTAATAATATTGAGTTTACGCATTCTCGCAGTTCTAAACATTATCTCACACTATAATATATTTTTGACAATAATTGAAGCAGCCTCATCAATATTCTTTCTTGCGCTTGATTTAATGACATCAATGTCATTTTCAGCTTTTGAGGATATAGATTTAGCTTCTTCTTTTGCTTTTTCTTCTGCATTAAAAACAGTAGATTTAGCCTCTTCGTTAGCTTCATTCCTAGCAGCAGCAATCAATTCATTTGATTGTGCGTTAGCATCATCAATCATTGCTTGAGCATCAATTGCTGATTGCTCCACCAAGGTTTCAGCATCAGATTCAGCTTTTTTTATTTGGGTAATAGCTTCTGATATCCCTGCCATAATAAATCACCATGGTATATAAAAATTTATTTTTGTTAATATATATATTTTATTATATAATTATGGGAATTAGAAATAGTTAAACATGTGAAAAACTAAATGAAAAAAGAAAAGGGATAAAAATTAAGCGATTTTCAAATTTAGAAAAAATTCAAGATTTTTTAAAAACTAGAAAATTTTAAAATGAATGATTTCATTAAAAAAACAGGGAATTTTAAATAAAAAAAATTATAAAAAAATATGAAAAAAAATTAAAAGGAAAGTGATTACCCTATTTCCTAAAATAAGTACATAAGTAAAGGGGGTGATATGTATTTTAATAATATGAAAAGGGTAGGGTAATCAATTTACTATTAGTCACATCTCATATAAAAACTTTTAGCAAAAATAATTAAACAGAATAAGGAAAAAAATCTATAAAAATGAAGAATTGATATTACTATCTAAAAAAATTAAAAAATGTATATGGATTGAGAGTGCGAAAAATGATTATCAGATATAATTAAGAATTTAAGAAGGATTATATCCCTATTAAGAATTTAAGAAGGCATTGTATTCATCGATATCCCAATAACCATCATAGTTTGTGTCAAATCTATCAAAGATATCCGCCAATATTTCAGCATCATCGCTTGTATATCCTAAATCAACCGCCATTGCAGCATATTCTTCAAGGGACAGCTTGTTGTCACCGTCATTATCGAAAACGATATTATCATAATCATAAGTGTAATCTGAAGAAGAGTCTGAAGAATATGAGGAATCGTCATCATAGGAGCTGCTTGAATTGTAAGAACTGCCCAAATCATCACTTAGATTAGAACTATAATCATCAAAGTAATTGGAATTATAATCTGAATAATCGGATGTATTGGTGTCTGGAGACAGGACACCCCCTATCAAAGACAGGATTAATAATCCAATACAGCAGCAAGCAATCCCCGTAGCCCACGGGTGCTCTTTTAATACATTTAGATTTATACGGATTCCTGAAGAAGACCTTCTGGAATTTGAGCGACCATTAAAAGTGGAACCCTGCCTATGGGAATTGGAACCGCCATTAAAATTAGAATCAGAAGATCCGAATCCTCCTTTAATAGAATCTGAGCCCCTTTCTACCTTTTCAACATGATTAACATGCTCATTGGAATCTTCCTTCAGCTTATATCCGCAATTTGGACAATAAACACCTACATTATTATACTTTTCACCGCATTGAGGACAAGTTATTACATGAGCGCTGGTTCCGCAATGTGGACAGAAATTAAGGCCGTCGTCAAATTCGCTGCCGCAATTACTACATTTCATCATATCACCCTTAGGAATAGTTAAAATTAGTATATTGAATCTGGTTAATAAAAATAGCTGTTTTGTATTTGAAAAAATAAAAAAGTCATAGGCAACAAGCTGAAAAATTAAAAATGTATCCAAAAAAGGAGTAAAAAAATAGAA
>OMSA01000069.1 GCA_900313645.1 uncultured Methanobrevibacter sp. | reverse complement strand
TCTACATTTGACCAGTCAACATGGTCTGTAATTGCGATTACTTCGTGGTTAAGTTTTAATGCTCTTCTTGCAAGTTCTGAGGGTAACAGTTCCCCGTCACTAAATAAACTGTGCATATGTAAATCGATTCTTTTTGTCATATAATAATTTATATAATACCTAGAATATATATTTATATAACTTAAATATTTATTAGAGGTAATTAAATGAAAGCAAAAGCTGTTAAAATCGCTGATGGTGTTTATTGGGTTGGTGTTATCCATTGGAATAGTAGGACTTTTCACGGTTACGGAATTCCTGGAACCACCTACAATGCTTATTTAGTGTTTGGAGAGGAAAAAACTGTTTTGATTGATAATGTTTACCGTGGAATGTTTGAACAATTTGATGCACGTGTTAAAGATGCTTTTGAACAGGAAGGCAAGGAATTTAAAGTTGACGTATTTGTTCAAAACCACTCTGAAATGGATCATTCCACATTCTTAAGACAGACTATTGAAGAATATAACCCTGATGCAGAGATATATGCTTCTGCAAATTGTATTAAATTTTTACAAGACCAATATCATAATTATGATGATTTGGAGATTAATGCAGTCGGTACAGGTGATGAATTGGATATAGGTGGAAGAACTCTTAAATTCATATCCGCTCCTATGCTTCACTGGCCTGACAGCATGTTTACCCTTTTGGCTGAAGACGGAATTCTGTTTTCAAACGATGCATTCGGTCAGCATGTCGCCAATTCCAAAAGGTTTGATAAAGACTTTGATCTCACATACCTTCTTAGGGAAGCTCAGAAATACTATGCAAATCTCGTCACATTAGGTTCACCTATGCTTAGGATGAAACTGGATGAGCTAACCAACACAGGATTGATTAATGATATCAAGATGATTGCACCATGTCACGGTGAAATCTGGACCAATCCTGGCCCTATTGTTGAAAAATACGCTGAATGGGGATCTGGAGTATGTAAGGACAAAATTACCATTATCTATGATACCATGCATCATTCAACTGAAAAATTGGCTTATCAGATTGCTGAAGGTATAATGAGTGAAGATGTGGAAGTCGTAATGTATTTCATGCAGGAAGATAATCCTGATGATGTAATTACAGATATTCTTGACTCTAAAGCTATTGCTCTTGGTGCTCCAACCATGATGAACAAGCCTTTCCCTAGAATAGGTAACATGATGTACTGGCTTGATTGTGTTAACTTTAAGGGAACAGGCAGTGAGAAAAGCGCTTTAATCTTTTCATCCAAAGGATGGGGTGGAGGAGCAGTTCAGAAACTCCAGCAAGATTTAGAATCAGCAGGTTTTACTGTAACCGATACTTTAGATGTATTATTTGTTCCTGATGAGGATGTTTTAGCTGAAGCATTTGAAAAAGGAGCAGAACTTGCTCGTTCTATTAAGGAATAGTTTTTAACTATTCTTATTTTTTTTAATTTTCACATTGTTGCACAAATCAACAGTCATATGGTAAAAAGTATAAAGCATGATTAATGAGGTTATAATATGTCAAGTTTGGTAATTTATTTTTCAAGAAACGGTGAAAATTACTTCGGCGGTGAACTTAAAAACATAGAAAAAGGAAACACTGAAGTAATAGCCGAATATATTCAGGAACTGGATGATGCAGATTTATTTAAAGTGGAAACAGTCATTGATTATCCTGAAGATTACATGGAATGCATTGACGTGGCAAAAAAGGAACAGATGGTTGCCGCAAGGCCAAAAATCAAACAGACACTGGAAAGCATCGATGCATATGATACCATTTATATAGGTTTTCCGAACTGGTGGGGAACACTTCCTATGGCAATGTTTACCCAATTGGAACAGCTGGATTTCACAGGAAAGACAGTCAAGCCTTTTGTAACACATGAAGGCTCCGGTTTCGGTACAAGCCAGAAAGATTTAGACAAGCTATGCAAAGGCGCTGAAATCAAGAGGGGCCTTTCAATTCCAGGTGCTAATGTCGCAAGTGCAAAGGACACTGTTGAAGCTTGGATTAAGGAATAAGAACAATACAATTCTTATTCATTATATTTTTATTTGATAAATTACAGAATAGTAATTATGTCAAATTCGGTTTTTGTACCTGGTCATATCACAGGATTTTTCAGCATTGAAAATCATGAGGTTTCACTTAAAAACGGATCCTGTGGTGCAGGTTTTTTACTTTCAAAAGGAGTCAGAACTACAGTTGAATCAGCAGATAAGCTCTCAATCAATGTAAATCAGGGCGGTTCAACAGTCATAGATGAAGTTCTGAAAATCCTTGAGATAGATACTGATTTTAAGATAACACAGGATATTCAGCTTCCAATCGGTGCTGGCTTTGGAACGTCTGCAGCTTCCGCATTGAGCTTAACGATGGCTTTGAATGATTTTTTGAATCTTAATTACTCAAAGGAATTATGCGGTCAGATTGCCCATATGGCTGAAGTTAACCTGGGAGGCGGTCTTGGAGATGTCATAGCCCAGACAGGTCACGGACTGGTTTTTAGAACTCAACCTGGTGCACCTGGAATCGGTGAGATAAAGTCATTCAAGCATGATGTATATATAGCATGGAAGACTTTCGGCAAAATCAACACTTCAAGCGTAATCAGCAATCCCGTTTACAGAGAAAAGATAACTGACGTCGGCATTAAGTATATTGAATATTTCACAGAAAAGCCCTCACTTAAAAATTTCCTTGACTTTTCATATAAGTTCGCCAGTGAAACAGACCTGATGTCAGATGAAGTCAAACAATTGGTTGATTATTTTAATTCTAGCGATGATATTTTAGGTAGTTCCATGGGAATGCTTGGAAATACGGTATTTGCATTTGCGCAAAACAAAGATGCCTTTGAAAACATGGATGTTGAAGACTTACATATAGATAAACTCAATAATGTTGGTATTTCTTATGATTAAACTTAGTTATGACGTTTCAAAATATCGCCGTGACATTCTTGATTTGGCAAATCCGGATGACAGCATAATCGAGTTGGGTTGTCATATCGGAAAAACCACTGAGTTATTGCCGAAAACCTGCAATATAATAGCCGTTGACAATTCCCCTGAAGCATCCAAAGAGATGAAAAAGCTTGAACATGTATCATTCATCAACGGTGATGTGAGACTGCATGAGGTATTGGCGGATGTTTTTAAAATCACACAGTCATGTGATATTCTGGCTATAGATTTGGGAGGGGGATATCATCCCGACACAGTCTTTAAGGTATTTTATATATGGTCATCCACATTCAAACCGACCCATACAATAATCAGGAATCGCGGACTTCTTGAATTTTTCAACACAGTGAAAAGTGATGAGAATGAATATGTTTCCAAAAGCGGTTTTCTCGAATCATACCATGATTCAGGCATTCCTCCGTTAATCAAGGAATTTGATTTGTGGACACCCTCCTTGAAAAAATGAATTTCTAATTTTTAATATATTCTGAATAATTCAATTAAAGAACTAATTTTAAATCAATATAAATGTTATCTGTTTAAATTTGGATAGCGAATTTTAATAAATTTTACAATATTAATTATTTTTGTGTATATTATTGTACAATTAACATTATATAATATCATAAACATAATATAAACTGAGGTTTTAAAAATGATAGGTAAAAAGATTCGTTTAGAAAGAATCATTAACAGAAATACTGGAAGAACCGTTATTGCACCTATGGATCATGGTGTATCAAGCGGTCCAATTCCAGGAATCATCAATATGGATGAAACAGTCGACAGCATCTCTCAAGGAGGAGCAGACGCTATATTAATGCATAAAGGAATCGTACAACAAGGACACCGTGGATACGGAAAGGACATAGGTCTTATTGTGCACTTGTCTGCAAGTACTTCCCTTGCACCGGACCCAAATGATAAGGTAACTGTAACAAGCGTGGAAAAAGCAATCCAGCTCGGTGCAGATGCTGTTTCAATTCACGTAAACTTAGGTTCCGAAACAGAAAGCCAAATGCTTCAGGAATTGGGAGAAATTGCAGAAACCTGTGATTACTGGGGCATGCCACTTCTTGCAATGATGTATCCTAGAGGCCAAAAGGTCGAAAACGAACATGATGTGGAGTTCGTAAAACACGCCGCACGTGTAGGATCTGAACTTGGTGTTGACATTGTCAAAACCAATTATACTGGAGATCCTGACTCATTTAGAGAAGTTGTTGAAGGTGCAATTGTACCTGTAGTTATTGCAGGCGGTCCTAAAGTAGAAACTGATGAAGAATTATTACAGATGGTTAAAGACTCCCTTGAAGTTGGTGGAGCTGGTGTTGCATTCGGACGTAATTTGTTCCAAGCTGAAAACCCTGGAAAAATTACAAGGGCAATCTCAGAAGTAGTTCACCATGATTTAGAAGTTGAAGAAGCATTGGAATTCTTGAAATAGGTGATTTGATGCAAAATAAATTCGCTTGGATAAGCACACCTGATGAGCTGTGGGAAGATAAAAAGGAAATGATTACCACCGCTTTGGAATCAGGAATTGACCATGTTCTGGACTTGGATGATATTGAAAACATTAAAAAATTGGGCAATGTAAAAATAATTGCCAATTCTGATGAAGCCGATATATATCTGATTGGAATTAATGGTGAAGGTGACGGATTTGTAGATCTTAAGGATGATTTTACAGATTCAGTGGATATTGCCAATGCAAAAAAAGCTAAAAGCGAAGGAAAAACAGTTTGTGCATATATAAAAATCACCGACAAAGCACACGAGCAGCTTGCAGTAAAACTTGGTTCAATTGTGGATTATATCATTCTGGTTGGAACCGACTGGACAATCATTCCACTTGAAAACATCATTGCAGACCTGCAAAAAGAGGATGTTGAAATAATAGCTGCAGTACGTGACCTTGATGGTGCTAAAGTTGCTTTGGAAACATTGGAGCATGGAACTGACGGAATATTGTTTGAAGCGAATGATTTCAACCAAATCAAAAAAATAGCTCAGGAAGTTGTTGAAGCATCTCAAAGCAAATATGAACTCAAGATTGCAACCGTAACCAATGTAAAACCTTTAGGTTCTGGTGACAGGGTATGTGTGGATACAACTGATATGATGAAACCTGGAGAAGGAATGCTTATTGGTTCCTATTCCAAATCAATGTTTTTAGTTCATTCAGAGTCATTGGAAAGTGAATATGTAGCATCCCGTCCGTTCAGGGTAAATGCGGGTCCGGTTCAGGCATACGTAATGGTGCCAGGCAATAAGACAAGATACTTATCAGAACTTGTTGCAGGTGACGAGGTATTGATTGTAAATACCGAAGGCGAGTCCAGAACCGCATATGTTGGAAGAAGTAAAATCGAGCGCAGGCCATTGATTTTAATTGAAGCCGAGTTTGAAGGACAAACTATAAGAACATTGCTTCAGAATGCCGAAACAATACGCATTGTCGATGAAAATGACAATCCTCTATCAGTTGCCGAAGTCAAACCAGGCGATAAAGTGAAAGTTTACATTGAATCCAATGCACGCCACTTTGGTATTGCGATTGACGAGACAATTATAGAACAGTAAAGGTGTATCTAATGGGTGAAATAAGGGCATTTTTAGCTGTTGACTTGGATGATGATTTAAAACCTAAAATAAACAAGCTCATCAAGGAATTTAAACAAATCAATACCAAAATCAAATATGTCGAGCTTGCTAACCTGCATTTGACATTAAAGTTTTTCGGTGATATCGATACTAACGGTTTGAAACTATTGGAAGATGCAATCTCAAGGACAGTCAGTGAATTTAAGCCTTTCAGCATTAAGATTCAGGGTTGCGGTGCATTTCCAAATAACAGCCACATCAAAGTTATTTGGGTGGGCATCGAAGATGATACTATATTAAAGCAATTGCATGATAAATTGGATAATGAATTTGCCGAATTGGGTTTTGATAAGGATAAAAAATTCTCAACACACCTGACAATTGGCCGCATGAAATCCGCTAAAAATAAAGCTCAGGTTAAAAACACCATAGAGGAGTTTGAGACAATTGAAATCGGTGAAATGGAAGTTGACCGCATTTCACTTAAAAAATCAACATTAACTCCTGCCGGACCAATATATGAAGACATAAAAATATTTGAATTGTGATTATATGGATTATGATTTAATCTTAAAGGATATAAAGCCAACAATTGAAGAAAAAGGCCATATTGATAATGTTTCATCAAGGGTAATGAACTTTCTTCAGACAACCTGCGATGAAAACGGCATTGATGCCAACGTTACTCTGGTCGGTTCTGTAGCTAAAAACACTGCCTTAAAGGGAAAATCAGACATTGATATATTTATAGCATTTCCCCTTGGAACCGACAAGAAATATCTAAAGCAGACAGGTCTTGATTTGGCCCACAAATGCTGTGACGAATTCGGTTCAGTTGCACAGCACCATTATGCATCTCACCCTTATGTCACAACAGATATTGAGGAATGCGAAGTTGATATTGTTCCTTGCTATGCCATAGAAGACGGAAGTCAGCTCAAATCAGCAGTTGACAGGACAATTCTTCATACACGCTACGTTAAGGCCA
>OMSA01000107.1 GCA_900313645.1 uncultured Methanobrevibacter sp. | reverse complement strand
ACCAGAAGATACTTCAGAAATATGAATAAAAGCTTCTTTGCCCTGATATTCTTCTAATTTAGCAAAAGCCCCATAATTAAGAACTTTGTAAACAGTACCAACAATAAGTTCTCCTTCATCAGGCCATTCTTGACTTTTTCTTACCATATTCTCACCAACATTAAATAAAAATTATAAAAAATAGTTAAAAAAATAAGTTAAAAACTAAAATATTTAGTTTAAAACTTTTTCGATGTGAGCAGTAATTTTAGCTTTAGCACCACGAGATTTTACTAAGGTTTTACCACAAATAATGCATTTTACATCGGATGCTGCACGGTCAAAAATTACTTGTTCGTTATCACAATCTAAACATTTAACTTTTAAAAAGTTTCCTCTTCCTTTACTAACCATGTTAACCACCTTATTTAGCTACAAATTCAGGTTTTCCTGTTCTGAAAGATTGTTTAATGTGAGATTTACCACATTCTTTACATTTAAGTCTTAAGTCTAATTTCTTAACAGGTTTATTTCCAGCAGGTAAAGGCCTTGGGTAACCTCTGTAACCAGCAGTTACACGTCTGAATTGTCTTTGTCCCCATGTTAATTCACTAGCTTTTCTCCTTTTTGCAGTGTGAACTTCATGTACTGTATGTCTTTTACAGTGTGGACAGTATGTTCTTTTTTCTTTTGGTATTTTCATTTTTTCACCGTAAATTAATAAATCATTGTAAATCTATCCATGAATTTATCTAAACTCAATTTATATTGTAAAAAACGTAGAGATCAAAACTGTATTGTAACGCATCAAGTCTACACACAGCAGAAATCCAAATTATATAAAATATAATTTTTTATTATCACAAATAGATACGATTAGTATATCTATTTATTAAGTTATTTAAAGGTAATGGAAAAAGTGTTAAATTTTAACTTGACGGCCTTTTCTATTTTTGAAAAAGACCTTTGCATTAACAAGTGGCAATGTTACTATATCCTGGGGTCTGAACGGACCATAGATTTTCTCATCAACACCGACAATGGAGTCCACTTCATCAAAAACCAGCATGGTAACAAGTTCTGTGTCTTTGGCTATCTTTTTAGATTCAAAATCGAAGAATTCATCCGGATTGTCTAAAGCGTTGGGATTGTCCTCAATGTCCTCAGTCACTTTTGGTTGTGGTTTTTCCTCTTTAATCGGTTGTGATTTTACAGCAGCTTTTTCTTCTTTATCCTTTTTCTCAACAATAGGTGGAGTCAAAGTATTTTTTTGGGTTTCTCTAGGCTTAATGATGGTCTGATGAACTGATTCATCCTCATCCTCAGAAATTTTATCAAGAGATATGTTGTTTCTGTGATTTTTTAAAGTGTCAATCAATGAATAATAAAAAGATTCCTCTTCAGGAGTCAGATTTAAAGGAGTGGTGTCCACCAAATCAAATTTAGGCTTACCAGTGAAGAGAAGATAAGACCTGTGAATATTAAGCACTGCAGAATTTGTAATTTTAGTTTCCCTTCTCTGACAAATGTCTGTAGCGATAATCTGAGCTTCCTTAAGCATTGCAGGTGCTTTTGAAAATGGATCGTTAATTGCTTCCTGCCTTAACAAATCCATATACTCGTGCATATCATTGTAAAAAGTCTCCTCTACACGAGCCAATGTACCATTATTTCGTTCCTTTTTTTGAACTTTACGCAATACCTGATAAAATTGATCCACTTAATACCATCTCTAAATAGCAATTTGAAAAATAAAAAAAGATGAACAAATGAAATTAATCATCTTGTTCTAATCTAGGAGCAAGTAAGAAACTGAGTTTACCGTCACCGGTCACCATAGTAAGACTTAAGCTTAATGGCATGTCGGTTCCTAAACTGATTTCCGCTTCCTCTGAAAATTTATCTGCTTTAAGCATTTCTCTTATCTTATCTAAAGAGAATAAAGATTTAACATGTTCTTGAATATTTTCGCCGTGAAGATATTTGATTTTTGCATCACCAAATTCACCATCTGCAGATGCTATGAAATAATCTTCATCAACTTCTAAAGCGATTTTATCTGAAAAGATGTCAATATCACTAATACTGTCTTTCAAGATAGAGAAACGTACTTTGAATGATGTAGGGTGATTAATTTGAGGTGGAGTTGGGTTATCATATTCCATATCAATTAATCTAATTTTGAAAGTTCTGGTTGCGTCTCCTTCAAAAGTAATGATAAAATTACCTTCATCTACAGACATTAAAACTCTGTCCTGAGATTTTGCACGTTTAAGAACTCTCATAAATTCATCAGTGTCAATGTTGATCTTTTCTGGAACATCACAGATATATTCGTCGAACAATGTATTTTTAAGTTCTAAATGTACGAAAGTTATGTGACTACGGTCTAAGGCATCTAATCTCATGCCCTCACTATCAGTTTGAATTTGTACTTCATCTACAATTGATGAAATAGCATCAAAACTGGTTTTTAGTATATTAGAATCACTTAATTCAGCTTTAAACATAAATAATCCTCTTATAAATAATGTTATTATATCTATTTTTTATATATAATATAGTTTTCTTTTTGAAAAAATTATTCATTGGATGCCTTTTTCATGCTTGAAACATATTCTTTTAATGGTTCTGTAGCATCTTCCCCATACTTTTCAATAATTTTTACGATTGCACTTCCAACAATTACCCCATCGGCAATTTTACCGATATTTTTAGCCTGTTCTGGAGTGTTAATTCCAAAACCTACTGCCAGAGGCAAATCTGTTACTTCACGAATGTCTTCAAGAATTGCATTCAAATCTGTTTTTATCTCGGAACGCATTCCGGTAACCCCAAGTGATGAGACAACATAAATAAAACCGCTTGCATCACCAGCAATCATTTGAATCCTTTCACTTGAAGTCGGAGCGATTAGAGAGATGACATCAACATCATTGGCTTTTGCAATTTCAGCAATTTCACCTTTTTCCTCATATGGCAAATCAGGTGAGATTATGCCGTCAATTCCTAACTCGGCGCATTTTTTAAAGAATTTTTCATATCCGTAAAAGAAAACAGGATTAATGTATGTCAAAAACACTAATGGAACGTCTGTTTTTTCACGAACTCTTCTGACAATGTCAAAAACGTCATCGGTAGTGGTATTGTGCTTTAGGGCCCTTACATTGGCATCCTGGATTACTACCCCTTCAGCCATAGGATCTGAAAATGGAATTCCGATTTCAATTAAATCACATCCTGCCTCTTCCATGGCTAAAATAAATTCTACAGTTTTGTCAATTGTCGGGTCGCCTGCAGTCAAAAATCCGATGAATGCAGTTCCATTCTTGAATGCGTTTGCAATTTTACTCATTTAAATCAACTCCCCTATACTCGGCAATTGATCTGACGTCCTTATCCCCTCTTCCGGACAGACATATCATTATTGTTTCATCCTTATCCATTGTCGGAGCCAGTTTCATTGCATATGCCACTGCATGAGCGCTTTCAATAGCAGGTATTATGCCTTCCATCCTTGAGAGGTATTCAAATGCCTCGACGGCTTCCTCATCAGTTACAGGAACATACTGTGCCCTTCCGATGTCTCTTAAATAAGCGTGCTCCGGTCCGACTCCAGGATAGTCAAGACCTGCTGAAACAGAATAGACCGGTGCAATCTGGCCATAATCTCCCTGGTTGAAAATGGATTTCATTCCATGAAATATTCCTATTTTTCCTTTTGTCAGTGCAGCCGCATTATATGGAGTGTCTATTCCTTTTCCTCCGGCTTCACATCCGATTAGTTTAACCTCTTCCTCTTCAATAAAGTTATAAAATGCGCCCATTGCATTACTTCCACCGCCAACACATGCAATTACCGCATCAGGAAGTTTGCCTTCCTTATCCATAAACTGCTCTTTTGCTTCAGCACTTATAACGGATTGGAAATCCCTGACTATCTGAGGGAAAGGATGAGGTCCCATTGTGGAACCTATTACATAATTGGTATCGTGAACGCGTGCAATCCAATCTCTGAATGCGTCGTTTACAGCATCCTTCAAGGTTTTTGTACCTGATTTTACGGAATGGACTTTTGCACCCAAAAGTTCCATACGATAAACGTTCAATGCTTGTCTTTTGGTGTCCACTTCTCCCATGAAGACTTCACATTCCATGTCCAATAGTGCCGCCGCAGTTGCTGTTGCAACACCGTGTTGGCCTGCCCCTGTTTCTGCAATGACTCTGGTTTTTCCCATTTTTTTAGCAAGCAGGACCTGTCCTAGAACATT
>OMSA01000016.1 GCA_900313645.1 uncultured Methanobrevibacter sp. | reverse complement strand
GAAGGCTTATCACCTGAAGAAACAATAGACAAAATTCATGATTTGGCAGGCCTAGCAATAGTGCCCCACCCCTTCTGTTTTTACAGACATGGACTTCTTCATAAAACCGATGATGAAAACCTGAAAATTGATGCAATCGAGACAAAAAATGCCCGGTTTGTAGTTGGATATTGCAACAGCAAAGCAAAAAAATTATCAAAAAAAGAGAATCTTCCGGGACTGGGTGCAAGTGATGCACATTACTGGAAATTCGTCGGTGACTGTTACAGTATAATCGATGCAGAAAAAGACATTGACAGCATTTTAAAATCAATCGTAAAAGGAAAAGTAGAAGCTCATGGAAAGGGAACTTCAAATATTCTTCTTTCTAAATATCTTTTTGAAAAAAACTTCTTAAAGAAATTTGATTAAAAGGATTAATTACTCTTTTCAATTAAAATTTCAATAATAGATACATTTGTTTTCTCATGGTTATATTTTTCAATTTCTTCGGTAGAAATTTGAATGTCTGTAACTTCTGAATCAGGAATAAACCTATTTCTTACAATTTCAGCGGCATCTACAGCACGACTTATAGCTTTGCCTCTAGCTCTAAGCAAAACACTGTCTGAACCTTCATTAAACTGGGTGACTACAGCTAAAACATAATTCATAACAGGTTTACTACCTACAAAAATTGTATTATTTTCCATGTTAAACTCACCATATAATTTTATGTAAATTTATGTATATAAAATTTTACATTTTAAATGAGAGTATTAAACAAATAAAGAATTTATAAGAAAAAATAGAAAAAAATAAAAAAAATAAACGATTTTTAGTAAAAATAAAAAAAGTATAAATAAAAAATAAAATTATTGTCTTTGTATTAACAATAGTTTATTTATTGAATCCAAAACTGCAATAATACTTGCCATTACTATATCCTGATTGGTGGACCGGCCTGTTGATTTGTTTCCTTTTGAATCAGATGACACTACAAAAACTTCGGCCAGAGCATCGGTACCGCCAGTAATAGCTTCAAGATTGTATTCCTCAAGTTCCATATCAATTTCATCACGAATCAAATCTCGAATAGCATTCAGGGCAGCGTCAACCGGTCCGACACCGGTACTTGCAGTTTCCTTTTCCTCACCGTCAATTTCCAGTTTAACGGTAGCTGTAGGAGAAACTCCCCCTCCAGAGGAAAGTCCCAATCCTTTCAAAACGATAGGAGTTTCACGAGCTGAGGCAAGCTGAGTAATTGCAATAGCTATCAAATCATCATCTGTGATACATTTTCCACTATCACCCAATGACTTAATTTCTGCAAAAACCTTATCGAACTGTTCACTATCAAGATCAATGTGATATTCCTTTAACTTTGACTTGATTGCATTGGCTCCTGTGTGCTTTCCAAGAACGATTCTTCTTGAATGGCCAACCATTTCAGGTGACATAGGCTCATAGGTGGATGCATTGTTTAAAATACCGTGAACATGTATACCTGATTCATGCGCAAATGCGTTATCACCAACAATTGGTTTGTTTACAGGCATCTTTACCCCTGTGAGGCGACCGACAAGATGAGACAGGCTATATAATCTGGTGGTATCCAATTCCAAATCAATGCCGTAAGCTGATTTAAGACTCATGACAAGCTCCTCCAAAGAACAGTTTCCGGTTCTCTCGCCCAAACCGTTGACAGTGACGTGAGCCTGATTGGCTCCGCATTCGATAGCTGTTAAGGTATTGGCTGTTGCAAGCCCAAAATCATTATGGAAATGAACGCTTATCGGAATTGAGAAATTATCCTTGATATCAGTGATGATTTCACGTGCCATTATAGGAGTCAGAATACCGACAGTGTCCGGAACATCTAAAAAATCGGCTCCGGCACTTACAGCTTCGTTAAATACTTCAAACAGGAAATTCCTTTCGGTTCTTGTTGCATCCTCTGCTGAAAATTCCACTGTAAGACCATGATCTTTAGCGTATTCGATTGCATCTACCGCAGTTTCGATGATTTTTTCCTTACTCATTTTAAGTTTATAATCACGATGCAAAGGAGAGGTTCCGATAAATGTGTGGATATATTCCAAATCTGAATTCAAAACGGCATCAACATCTTTTCTCAAAGAGCGTGAAAGACCGACCAATGTGGATTTCAAACCTAAAGACTTAATCTGTTTTGCTGATTCAATTTCGCCTTTTGATGAAGCCGGAAATCCGACTTCGATTTTGTCAACGCCAAGATTGTTCAGTTTGGTTGCAATCTGAATCTTTTCATCCACAGTAAGAGCAACGCCGGGTGTCTGTTCACCGTCCCTTAATGTTGTATCAAAAATATAAATCTTATCAGAAAGATTCATACTTTCACTTTTTAATTTTTCAATATCCTGCATCATTTCACCATAAACTTAATATGAATACATCTATTCAATGAAACTAATAAAATTTTATATAAGGTAGAAAATTATTTCCTACCTTTAATTTTTCTAACAGCCACAACAGCAACAATGATTACAATAATCAGTACCGCTATTGAAAAGTACATCTGAGTTGAGCCGGGAACTTCATACTTGTTGATATTAAGGGAGTATATATTGCCGGAATCGTCACCGAAAAACAGACTGTTTCCGTTTATCACAGGTGATGATGTAATGGCTGAGTTGAAAAGAATTGTACCTGGGTTGTAGGTGAACTCTTCAGCTCCGGTATATTTGTTTAAAACATACAGATATCCGTTGTTTGATCCGAATGCAACAAGTTTGTCCTTCAAGGCAGGAGTGGTAACAACCTTATCTCCTGTGTAATGGCTCCATTTAATTGTTCCGTCACGAATGTCAAGACATGTCAGATTTCCCTCATTGGAACCGATGAATACGTTGTTGTCATGCTCATCCACTGTCGGAGAGGATATAACCTTATCTGACAGGTCAACTTTCCAGGCCAAATCCCCTTCTGATTCGTTGAGACAGTAAATGCTGCCGTCATTTGAACCGAAGAGTATTGTTTCATTGGCATATGCAGGGGATGATAAAATCGCATCTCCTGTGGTGAATTCCCAGTTTTTGGTTTTGTCAGTTCCTATGCTGTACATCTTGCCGTTAGTGGAACCTATATAGATTGTATCGTCGACAACTATTGGAGAGCTTTTAAGTTCATCTCCCAATTTCATATTAAAGTCAAGATTTCCGTCCTCATCAACACCATAGAGGTGGCCGTCGTCACATCCGAAGTAAATTACGTCCTCATAATAGCATGGAGTGGAATCGACATTGTCACAGTCATAATCCCAGATTATCTTATGGGAATAAAGGTTAATTGCCTTAAGGCCGTCTTCGCATCCGATATAGAGTATGTTTTTATGGACTATAGGTGACGAATTGGTAGGTGATTCAAGATTCAAATCCCATTCCTCCTCACCTGTTTCCATGTCAATAGCTTTTAAAATCCCTTCACTTGAAACAACATAAATGTAATCGCCATAAATTGCCGGAGATGAATGAACCGGAGATTCCATGTTGAATGTCCATAGATTTGTTACAAAATCTGAACTTTCCTCCCTGAATGCATTATGGTCGATGCCTCCCGCAAATGAATTCCAATTGGCGGCTGCTACCGGAGACAAACATAAAAGACCGATAATCAATAAGATCAATAACTTTTTATTCATTTTAAAACCTCCTATACATCTCTGTTAAATCGTTTTACACCTATTATAAAGAATAAAAGTGCAAAACCTATTAGAATTACCAAATCAAACCACACATCACCAAGACTTTGGCCCTTAAGCATCACTCCTCTCATCGCATCATTCAAATATGTCAACGGGAAGATGTATGCAAGCTTCTGCAAAATCCAAGGCATTGTTTCAATAGGATAAAACACTCCTGAAACAAACATCATAGGCATTGAAAACGGCATTACAATCTGTGCGTAATCCTCCTGAGTGGAAGTCCTTGCTGAGAAAAATATTCCGAATGAAACGAAACACAAAGCTCCGATAACAAGCACTATGAATGTCTGAAGTATTCCTCCCTTGATGCTGACATTGAAAAGTATTATGGCCATCAGAATCAGTATCAGAGCCCTAAATAATTCAATTAAAAGTTTTGCTGCAATTTTCCCGCCGATAACGGTGGATACTGAAGTAGGAGTCATGAAAAGTCTTGCAAGCTCACCAGTTTCCCTTTCACCGGCTATTGTTGCACCCATACCCATCATACAGCTGAACATTATTGTCATTCCAAGAACTGCAGGAACCAAAAAGTCGATGTATTTTATGTTTCCGTAGATTCTGTTTATGTGCAAGCTGACATCGTCCTTGAAGTTGTTGAGGGAATGGAGAACTGACGGTTCTATATCTGCATTTTTAGTGGAAACGCTTGTCTGTGAAGCAACCATGTTGGACAATCTGTAAAAGATTGACTGGGTTGATGACTCAAGAATCTGGGAAGCCATCTGATCGGATGAATCTAGATACAGGGTTACCGATTTTTGCTGCGACGAATCCTCGTCATAATCTGCCGGAAGAATTATCGCTGCCTTTACTTCACCTGATTCGACACGCTGCTTTCCATCATCAACGTCATCTATAATCTCGACAACGTGATAGGTTTCGGTGTCCTTGATTGTATCCAGGGTCAGGTCTGTCAAATTGCCGTGAGACTGTGAAACGACAAGAATCGGCAAATCTGTCATTTCTCCACCCATTCCATAACCAAAAAGCAAAATCATGATAATAGGAAATGCAATAATGGAAACCAAACGAACAGGGTGTCTTTTAAGAGAAATCAGTTCCTTTTTAATCATCCACCAAAATTTCTTAAGCTCTAGCATCCTCATCCACCTCCGCTGTTGCCTTAATAAACACATCTTCAAGGGAAGGCTCTTCGGTGAAAATCGATTTGATTTTTCCGCCTGAAGACATCACATCGTTTAGAACTTCATGAACAACAGAATCATCAAAAGCGTCGATTTTTAGGTTGACACGTCCGTTGCGTGCAATTTCAATATCCTTAACCTTTTCATTTTTCTCAATGCTTGAAACGACACTCTCGTCAAATTCCTGAAGTAAAAATGACATCTTCCTCAAGCTGATGTTTTCAAGCTCTGCTAGACGTTCTTCATCATTTTCAGCGTGAATCTGAGATAGGGTTTCTGTTAATTCCCTTTTATTTTCTTCCAAAAGGGTATCCTTAAGACCTTGCGGTGTATCATATGCAACCAGATTTCCTGTATTTATGATTCCGACATTGTCACAAAGCATATCCACCTCATGCATGTCATGAGAACATAAAATTATAGTGCGGCCATCGTCATTCAATTCCCTTATCAAATCCCAAAGGGTACGTTTTGTGGTTGGGTCAAGACCTATTGTCGGTTCGTCCAGAAACAGTATTTCGGGCCCGTGAACCAAACTGGCTACAAGTGAAGCCTTTTGCTTTTGACCTCCGGACAGCTGCCCTACCCTTTTATCACGGGCATACTTGATATCAACCAGTTCCATCAAATCCTCTATTCGTGAATCGCGCTCGTCGGCAGGAATTCCATAATAGTCTGCACATAGCTGTGAGTTTTCCATTACGGTCAAATCCTTATACAGGCTGACCTGCTGAGGAACCATTCCCAAGAGATTTCTGACCTCGTCGGGATTTTTGGTGACATCATATCCTCCGACAGTTGCATGTCCGGAAGTCGGCTGAATCAGACAGGTAAGCATCTTGATTGTTGTGGTCTTTCCTGCTCCGTTCGGGCCCAGCATTCCGAAAATTGTTTTTTCAGGGATTTCAAGGTCAAGAGAATTTACCGCAGTGAAGTTATTGTTGTAAACCTTTGTAAGGTTTTGAGTTTCAATTGCGTTTTTCATTGTTAATCTCCCGTCCAGTCATGTCTTCAATAAATTCAATCCATGATGAATTAGATAAAAATGGAAGTCATGTGTGACTTGATGTTATTTAAAACTAATTCATCCTCTTCGGTTATTGAATAGTATTTGACTTGCTTATTGTTTTCGTTGATTTTCCACTCTCCAGTAATTAATCCCTTCTCCTCCATTTTGGATAGAATCGGATAGATTTTGCTGGAGTTAATATTCATTTCACATTTTCCGCCTTCAAAGTTAAAGAAATTGTCCAATTCCTTCATTATTCCATAACCATGAATGGTCTGTTTTGAAATAATCCATAAAACCAAATTATGAGTTATTCCATTGGAAAAATACTTTATAATCTTTCCAGGCACTTTATCAAAATTTTTTCTTCAGTCATATTTCACCATATGTCAAAAATTGATATATATTAACATTTATTCTATGAGTCTAACTAATATATAAATATGAAACTGGGATTTACAACTTTGGCATTATTCATGGAACCTACTCCAGACATCATCAATCTAGCAAAAAAACACGATTTTGAAATAATAGAAATACTTGCAGAAGATCCGTTATATGAAAAGGACAATAGTGCATTTATAGACTGCGGCCTGGACATTCGTATGCATGCTGCAACCGTTGACATTAACATTGCAAGCATAAACAAGGGAATCAGAGCCGAAAGCGTAAGGCAGATGATTCACTGCGGACAGTATGCTGAAAAAATCGGAGCAAAAACAATAACAGTCCATCCAGGCATAATCGGGCGTAATGAACCGCACCTCAGAAAATGGGCCTTGGAAATGGCAATAGACAGTGTAGGTGAAATAATGGACAACACAAATGTTGAAATTTCAGTTGAAAACATGCCTGTTCGCCAAAAGTTTTTGGGAAACACAGTTGAGGAAATCGAAATGATTCAGGAAGCAACTGGCTGTTCGCTGACCATAGATACCGGCCATGGAAACACATGCGGAAACCTTGAGGAGATGTTATCCTTGAAAAATATCAGCTACTGTCACTTAAATGACAATGATGGTGTTAAAGATTCTCACATTCCACTTGGTGATGGAACACTTGACCTGAATTTGCTTAAAAAAATAGATACTGCCATTATCGAGTTAAACAACTTCGATAATATCCTGAAAAGCAAAAAGGTTATAGATAACTTATAACTTCTAATTTATTTTTTTGAATTATCACTTATAACTTATAACTTTGAAGTTATAAAAAAATTAAGCTAGAAATCAATCATTGTAACTTCAAAGATATCCTCAATGATGTGGTCTGTCTTATCCATCAGCTTGGGTGATACTTCCTCCTGCTGTTCGATGGTTAAAACACTGACATCCGCCTTTTTAAAGGCCAAAACATCATTAAGACCATCTCCGACCATCATTACCTTGTATCCACCGTCCTTTAGAATTGACACAACTTCACATTTTCCGCGAGTGGATACAGTTCCGTAGGCATTGTCTTCAGGAATATCCAACATGTTTGCCAGCTTATTGATGGCTCCCTTTCTGTCTCCGGAAGCAATATAAATCTCAATGCCTCTTGACTTTAAGGTTTCAACAGTTTCAAAAACTCTTGGGAAAAATTTTCCTGCGGATGTAATTGTATATGCAACAACCCCCAAATCCATGTCGACTATTAAAGCCGAACCGTTGCACAGCTCGAAATGAGGGATTTTTTCTCGTAAAATTCCAAAACCGTCAGTAATGTCCGAAACTGTAGATGAGGCTTCGTTTTCAAGAATCTCCTTTACTTCGGCCTTTGAAACCTGCTTGGTTGAAAAACTAACATCAAAATCAATATTATACTGCTTGATAACGTCGGATATTAAAAGATTTTGATCCAAATCCAAAAGCTTGTTGGTATTGAATTGAAGCACAACCAAGGCTAAAGCATCGGCCTGGTCTATTAAATCAAGGGAATTAATGTCTGTAAAAACATTGCCGTTAATTACATCCTTAATAACCCTATACCTTTCAATCAATGTTCCTGAGTTATCAAATACGATAGCTTTTTTCATATTAATCATTCATTCACTAAAAATAATTCCAAATCGGGAATCTCAGTTTTTCCATCTAACCAGCTAAAAATTAAATCTTTAATATTAGGAGTTTGATTTTTAACTTTAGTTTTAAATTCTAAAAAATTGTCATATTCTTTAGGATAATTGCTTTTAAGAAAATTTTCATATTGAATTCTATCATTCATAGATTTTTTTTCTTCTCTATAAATATTAAATAAAATTCCGACATTGGAGGTTCTTAATTCTCCATCAAAAGACTCTAAAATTTCAGACATTTTATCACCCTTTAATTATTATTTGTAAAAAGTAAACATTATATTTTTTCATTCTGATATTGAATTCATTAATAAATTTGTGCAGATTTAGACAAATATAGTTGTCAAAAAGAATTTGTTCCTGCTTTTGTTTTTCAATTTTGGTCAAATTTTTATCATAAACCTGCTGAATTTCATTTGACATATTGTTGTTGAATGACCAATTAATATACGCTAAATAAAAAAGCCATTCTTGTCTTAAAGATTTTTTAAAAGTTTCATCCATCTTTTCATTAGAATTAACAACTATGCCAATATTTTCCTTCGAAGTAATAACCATGAATTTTAAAAATGGTAAAATTGTATTTTTTAAGTCTCTAGAAGAGGGAATAATAGCTCCATTAAAATGATTATGAAAAGTTGCCAAAACATTTCCATTCTCAATTTGTAGTTTTATATCATTAGGAATATTGACACTAGAATCATCTCCCTCTAGTAAATCGGCAATTAATTGATTATTTTTATCTAAAACTGTTAAAAACTCATTAATTTCATCGAAAGTGTTTAAACAGTGATAAATACCAATCCAGATTATATCTTTTAAATCTTCATGAGTATTTAAAATATTTTTGAATGATTCTAAATTATTAGAATTGTAATTTTCTTCTAAAGTTTGATTAAAATCAAAATTATTAATAGGATTTAATTTTTCAAATCCCAATAAATTATGAAATTTTAACTTTAATTTAGTAATTAAATTCATTAAAAAACTCCTTTTCTTATTAATTCAAAAATTCAATTTTAATTATAAATTTTAATATATTTAAATTAGAAAGTTTAGAATTAAAGCAATTTAAATAGGTTAAATCAATTTTACAACATAAATGTAATATTTACTAAAATAAAAAAACAAGTTTATAAACATTGAAAAATAAAATAATAGTATTATAATTTACGATTATTAGGTGTTTTAATGAACGTTATTGAAAAGTTAAACTCCATTAAAAGTGGAGAAATGACAGCTAAAGAAAATGTTGAAAGCTTCATTAAAGTTATCGATGAAAATAACGAAGAAATTAATGCATTCATTGAATTAAACTATGAAAATGCATTAAAACAGGCAGAAGCTATTGATGAAAAAATTGCTAATGGAGATGAAGTGGGAGCATTAGCTGGTTTGGTATTCGGTATAAAAGCAAACATTAATGTTGAAGACTTAATCATATCCGCAGCATCCAAAACCCTAGAGGACTACATTGGAAGTTACAACGCAACCGTCGTTGAAGAAATACTTGCTGAGGACGGTATAATCATTGGTATTTTAAATATGGATGAATTTGCAGCAGGAAGTTCAACAGAAACCTCATACTACGGACCTACACAAAACCCTGCAGCTATGGGAAGGATACCTGGAGGTTCAAGCGGTGGATGTGCAGCGGCAATTGCAGCAGAAATGTGTGACATTTCAATCGGATCAGATACAGGCGGATCCATCAGAAACCCTGCTTCACACTGTGGCGTTGTCGGATTCAAACCAACATATGGTGCCGTATCAAGACAGGGTCTTCTTGACCTTTCAATGAGTCTTGACCAAATCGGACCTTTGGCCAATGACGTGAGCGGTATTGCGGTTGCCCTAAATACAATTGCAAAATATGATGAAACCGAATGCACAACATTGGACTGGGACAAACCTGATTTCACAGAAGTTTTAGATGACACTTCACTTGAAGGCATGAAAATAGCTGTATGTAAAGAGTTCATTGACGTGACAGATGAAGAAATCAACAAAACCGTTAACAAAGCTATCAACAAATTGGTTGATGCAGGTGCAGAGCTTGTTGAAGTGAGCTTTGACTATATTGACTTATGTTTACCAACATACTACCTAATCAACTATGTGGAATTCTTCTCTGCAACCAGAAAATATGACGGAAGGGATTACGGTTACAGAATTGAAGAAGTGTGCGGAGACGAAGTGCTTAGAAGAATCAAAATCGGTTCACATATTGCAGAAGCTGAATTCAGCGGTAAATACTACAAACAAGCGCTTAAAGCAAGATCAGTCATCAGAGGAGAAATCACCTCCATGCTTGAAAACGTTGACTTGATTGTAGGACCTACAGTTCCTAAACTTCCTCACGAAATCGGAGCTGAACTTGAACCAATGGAAATGTATGCATACGATGTTTTAACTGTAATAGCTAACCTTGCAGGTATTCCTGCAGCAAGCATTCCTGCCGGTGAAGTTGACGGCATTCCTGTCGGACTTCAGATTCAGGCAAAACCATTGGATGACTTAAAAATCATAAAAGCAATGAGTGTTTTTGAAAACACTCAATAAATCTTTTTTTTAAAATATTTTTCAAAATACTATTTTTTTCAAAAACCATTTAGATTTAATATGTTGGTTAATCATAAAGATGTAAAATCAGTAATTTCAAAATCAAACCTTCCTATTGCAGGTTTTACTGTCAACCCTTATATTGGCTGTGCACATGCATGTAAGTATTGCTATGCGGATTTCATGAAAAGATTTACCGGACATAAGGAGAAATGGGGAAGCTTTGTCGATGTTAAACATTGGCCTCAAATCAAAAATCCAAAAAAATACGGTGGAAAAACAATCATCATAGGTTCTGTGACTGACCCATACCACCAATGCGAAAAGGAATTTCTAAAAACAAGAGAATTTTTAGAGGAATTGAAAGGTATTGACGTTAACTTAATCATAACCACCAAATCATCTTTAATTTCAAGGGATTTGGATTTGATTAAAACCTTTCCAGATCCGATAATATCCCTTTCAATCAACACTCTTGATGAAAGCTTTAAAAACGATATGGACAATGCCTCATCAATCGCCGATAGACTTGAAACCCTGAAGAAATTTCACTCTGAAGACATGAAAACTGTCTGCTTTATTTCACCAATTTTTCCAGGAATAACAGATGTGTTTGAAATAATAAACGAAGTTTCAGATTATGTGGACTATATCTGGCTTGAAAACCTAAATCTTAGAGGCGGATATAAAAAGACAATTCTCGAATATATCAGGGAAAAATATCCTGAACTGGAACCCCTTTATGAAGACATTTATAAATATAAAAACAACGACTACTGGAAGAATTTGGATGAAAAGCTAGCTGGATTTGCAAATGAGAATGGATACATGTATATTATTGACGAAGAACCTTTCTTAATAAATCCTACAGACAAACCGATAATGATAAACTATTTTTACCATGAAAAAATCCGCCAAAGTTCGAAAAATAAATGAATTTTATTTCAAGTATTGAGTCTATAAACAATTTACACTTGAAATGTACCTCTTAAATTTTATATTATCAAAACTACAATAGATTAACAAGAGGTTATTTATATGACAAAAATTGGACTAGCTTATATAAACGGTGCAGTTCCGGGATTTGAAGACTTTGGAAATTTGCCGACTGATATTGTTAAGGAAAACGGACTTGTTAATGGTAAAAAAGCTAGTGAAGAATTGGATGCATTGATTATACCTGGCGGAACACTAATCGAGTCAAATGACATCAATATGGAATTGAACAGTGAAATCAAAAAAATGGCTCGTGACGGAAAACCGATTATAGGAATATGTGCAGGTTTTCAGTTGCTATCCAACCAGATTGACATCGGGCGCAAATCACCGGTTCCAATAGTCAAGGAGGGTCTGGGACTAATAGACGTTAATTTCTCACCCCTGATTACAAGCGACCGCGTCAAGGCAAAAGTATATGACAACTCATTTTTAACAAAAAACCAGACAGAAGACGTTGACGGTTTTCATACACATACCTACGGTAAGGTGGAAGGTGATGCAAAACCGCTGTTTTATTCTCAAGTTCAAAGGATGAATTATGGAGATACAAACAAAAGCGGTGAATATAACATCTTTTCAGGTGCATGCAACGATGATGGAAACGTTATAGGAACAATGATTCACGGCATCCTGGATGAAAATCCGATTATTGTAGAAAATCTATTGGAACAAATAGACGCTACAGATACTGAAGAAATTTACAATAGAAACAGGGACGTGAAAAAATTCCTCAAAAGCGAAGTCGGAATCAACACAGGCATAGCTATTCCTGAAATAAAGCCTTTTAACAGACCTAAATACCTTATGATTGGAAGCAACGGATCCGATTCCGGAAAAACATTTATTGTAACCGGCCTTGCAGGTGCACTTACCAAAAGGGGTTATAAGGTTGCACTTCTTAAAGTCGGACCTGACGTGCGTGATATTATACCTGGATTATACTTGACCAAAGGAAAAATGGAAGAGTATGCATCTGTAAAAATCGGTCATCTGGGATGGGCCGATATCGAATCTACAATAAACAAACTGAATAAATCAGACTATGATATCGTGCTTATTGAAGGTGTTATGAGTGTATTTACCGGTCTTTTGAATGAAAAGGTACCGTTTTCAGCTGCAGAAATTGCAATGTCATCAAATATTCCTATGATACTAGCTTCAGGCGTTAACAAAGGAGGAATTGAATCAGCAGCTATTGATTTGGTTTCACATGCAAATATGCTTGAGAAATTCGGAATCTCTGTAGAGGCAATTCTTCTAAACAAGGTATACAATGAAAATATATTCGACAACGTGGTTCCGTATATCAAGAACAACACAAATGTTAAAAATGTCTTAAAACTTCCAAAACTGAAATCAGCTGACATGCGCGGTTTTATTCCTGAAGTTGAAATAAGGTATGAGCTGTTCACATCACATGCGATGAATCTGATTGAAGATAATCTTGATGTTGAGCTTATAGTCAGCATGGCGCGTGAAGTTGAATTTGACAAGATTTACTCATTTGACGAAATCAAAAGCAAAGTGGTATAATGGCTCTTAACTTAAGCCCTGAAAAAGGTGTCAAGCTTACCCGAAAGGACAGGTCCCATGTTTTAAAGAAAATGAAAATGGGCTGGAAGGCAACCTGTCTTATCCCAGATTACATTTTTGATGAAAACGGCGACATTCAAATCAATTCAGAGATTAACCGCCGTGTGGTAAAGACCGTCAAGATTTTAGACGACGGAATCCATATAGAAAAAGCGCTTAAAAGTAAAACTTTGAGAATAAAATGGATAAAAATAGCTGGAATTTCAAAATCAAATGAAATAAAAGATGGATTGGAAATTAAAATGAAAGATGGGAGATATGTGGCTTTTAGTATTTACAATTCCTATAAAATCCAACAGATAACCCAATTCATCGCAGAGTATATAGTTAAAAAATCAAATTAACTATTCCTCTAAATATTTGTTTATAATATCTTCGCCTCTAAGCAATACCAGACCGTTTTCTTCAGCGTATTTGCGAGCATCAGCAATGCTTGTAGCCTGTCCGGTTTCACCATCCATCATTTCACAAACTACACATACAGGAGTGACTCCTGCCAATTCACATAAAGCAAGACCGATTTCAGTGTGACCTTGTCTGTTTTTTACAAGACCGTCAGCACCTCTTAAAAGACATACGTGTCCAGGTGATCTGAATGTAGCACCAAATTCGTCGAATCTTTCTTCTTTCATCATTTTTGCCATTTCACTTATGGTCATTGCTCTGTCATGGTCTGTTACGCCAGTGAAAGATTTTCTGTGATTGGTCCATACTGAAAATGATGATCTTTCATCATACGGAATGTCATTCGGAGCAAGTTTTGCAAGTTCTGGATATTTTTCAGCTGCCGCTGCCATAATATCTACCATGAAAGGCAGGTGAATTGCATCACAAAAATCGGAATGCAGACAGTTGCAGATTAACCCACCGGCATCATTTCTCATTGTTGCGATGGATTTGGGGGTTACAAATTCGGAAGCGATAATCATATCAACTTCCCCTTCCCTGTCATCATCATCGAAAACTAGGACAAACTCTCCGTTTTTAATTGCTTCTAGAGCCTTATCTAAATTTGTTTCTTGATTCATAGTAATATCTCCTTATTTACTAGAACCAGGGCTAAAAATAACTATTATCTTCTCTTCCATCCGGACTGTCACCGTCGGTTTTGGA
>OMSA01000057.1 GCA_900313645.1 uncultured Methanobrevibacter sp. | reverse complement strand
TTTAAGTTCACAAGCCTTGCAGATATCTGATGAAGTCGGTTCGCCGCACACTTCACATTCATTAAGGTTTGTGGATATATCATTTTCAAATGACAATATCTTTTTAAAGGATTCCATCACATTATTTTTGATTCCAGGGTATTTGTCCTCACTAACATTTAAAAATTCCTTAATTTTTGCCCTCAGTGACAGATGAGAATACGGACACTCGTCCAAGTGTATATCGATATCATTTAACACGGCCCACATTCCAACCTCTTTTTCAGGCGTGTTCCACAACGGTTTTATTCTTGGAACCAGTTTCGGATGAATAACGTCAAGCTCCGGACCGAACTTTGAGAATTTAATGGTGTCTCCCCTTGCGAAACTCATTAAAAAGGATTGAATTTCATCGTCCATATTTCTTCTGAAAACACCACAAGGGATGCATGCGCTTTTAAAATCCTGATAAATGTCATCAAGGGAAAAGCCTTCCTCGTCCTTAAAAGATTTTTGAACAAGTTCAACTCCCAAATCATGAGCGTTTCGAACAGCCGAATCAATACCGTGTTGTCTGTATCCGTCAATTCCCTCATCAACGCTGATTGCAACCAGATCAAAATCCAGATACTTCTGATAATTTTTTAAAGCATGCAATGTTAAAACACTATCCTTACCTCCGGACAGTGCCACGGCAATCAATTCGCCTTCCCGAATTAACTGATAATCTCTGATTAGATTATTAATTCTTGTAAAGATATGCTCATTGAATTCTTCTTTGTTTAATTTCACCATTACTAAATTAATTTATAGGAAGATAAATAAATAATTTTACCAGTGATAAATATGATAACTTGTGATTTTGCAATATTGCCCGTGGGAACTGAAACTACAGAATGCAAGGACTATGTAACAGCAGCAGTCCAATCTATAAAGGATTCAGGTTTGAGCTATCAGCTGACCGGCATGGGAACTCAAATCGAATCGGATAATCTTGAAGAGTTATATTCTGCAATAGCTGCCGCTCAGGAAGCAATTTTTGAATTGGGCATCGGCAGAGTGTATACTGTTATAAAAATAGATGACCGCAGAGATCTTGAAAACAGAACACTTGACGCTAAAGTTGAGACTGTAAATCAAATGTTAAAATAAAAATAAAAAAAGTTAGAATTTAAGCTAACTTTTCAGAAGCTGTTTTTACAGCTTCAATAACTAAATCCAAATCTTCTTTTGTAAGTGATGGGTGAACTGGAAGGGAAATTACATTGTCTGCTGCAATTTCAGCATTAGGGCAATCCCCATCATATCCTAAATACTTGTAAATCGGTTGGTTGTACAATGGAATTGGATAATGGATTCCTGTTCCAACACCGCATTCATTAATAATATCTACCCAATCATCACGGTTTCCTTTTTCGACTCTGATTGTGTATTGGTGATATACATGTTTTGAATCATATGCGCAATAAGGAGTGACAATTCCGTCAACATCTTTTAAGCCTTCATTCAGATAAGCCGCATTTTCGATTCTTTTATCATTGAATTCATCGATTTTGTCTAACTGTGCAAGACCTATTGCCGCTGAAATGTCAGTCATTCTAAAGTTGTATCCTATTGCATCATGATGATATCTTACGCTTGCTCCGTGAGCTCTAAACATTCTGGCACTTTCAGCTAAATCTGCGTCATCGGTGGTGATTATTCCGCCTTCTGATGTGGTCATGTTCTTGGTTGGATAAAAACTAAAACAGGCCATATCTCCCATACTTCCCACTTTATTACCGTTGGAAGTTGCACCGTGTGCTTGAGCAGCATCTTCAATGACAATTAATCCGTATTTTTCAGCTATCTCATTGATTTTGTCCATATTTGCTGATTGCCCATACAATTGAACAGGCAAAATTGCCTTGGTATTTTCAGTAATCAATTCCTCAATTGAATCTGGATTGATTGTATATGTTTTTAGGTCAATGTCTGCAAAAATTGGTGTAGCTCCAGTATATACAATTGCATTTCCACTTGCAATGAATGTGAACGGAGTGGTTATGACTTCATCGCCTTCTCCGATACCGCATGCAAGTAATGCAGTATGTAGTGCTGCAGTTCCTGAGTTAACGGCAATTCCATATTTTGCTCCAACCCATTCTGCAAATTTTTGCTCAAACTCTTCCACTTTCGGTCCTTGAGCAATCATTCCTGATTTTAATACTTCAACTACATTTTCTATTTCTTCTTCACCAATAATTGGTTTTGCAATAGGAACTTTGATATCTGACACGGTTATCACCATAGATTATTATAGTATAATATTTAAATCTAATAATATTTAAAAATATAGTTATTAAAAAAATACGAGTGAATTTTAATGGAAGATTATAAAATTAAAAGAATTGAAGAGGGATTGACAAAAATCGAATTTCCCGAATTTGAAAAAGTTTCATCAGATGCACCTGTTTTTTATAATCCTCATATGGAAATGAACAGGGATTTGTCTATTCTCGCAATCCAGGTATTCCAAAAAGAGCAAGACAGAGAGATTAATATCTGCGACTTGTTTGGAGGAAGCGGAATACGCGGAATAAGATACAAAAACGAAATTGACGGTGTTGGAGAAGTTTCAATCAATGACATTAGCGAAACTGCCAATGAATATGAAAGGCACAACATAGAACTGAACGAATTAAGTGATGTTGAAGTCTACCAGCACGACGCAAGCATGTTTTTGAGAATGAAACGTGGGGAATTTGACGTAATAGACATTGATCCTTTCGGAACCCCCTCACCATTTTTGGATTCAGCAGGATACTGCGCCCGTAGAAATTCACTCCTCTGCGTTACCGCAACAGACACATCAGCATTATGCGGAACCTATAAGGAACCATGCATCCGTAAATACAATTCCAAACCATATAAAAGCGAATACTGTCATGAAACAGGCATCAGAATTCTTGCCGGTTTTGTTGCACTGACACTTTCAAAATATGCAAAATGCATTGAGGTGAAAATGTCACACAGTACTGAACATTATATGAGATTATACCTGGAAATTAAAAAAGGTTCAAAAAGAACTGATGAATCTCTAAACAATATCGGTTACATCAGCCACTGTAAAAATTGCCTGCACCGCCAGACAAGTCTCGGCCTTGCAAGTCCTATTGATGATACCTGTCCAGTATGCGGTGAAAAATTAGTCCACGCAGGCCCATTATGGTTGGGAGATATTCAAAATAAGGAATTTATTCAAAAAATGATTTTAGAAGCGGAAAATAAAAAAATTAACAGCGAAAAAGAGGCTTTAAAATTATTGAACAAATGCCTCATCGAAGCTGAAGCTCCAGCAACATTTTATGACGTTCACAGCATATGCAAATCATTAAAAATCAGCGCTCCAAAATTCGATTTACTTTTAGACGAGATAAGAAAAGAGGGATTCATAGCTATAAAAACACATTACAACCCCCTGGGAATCAAAAGTGATGCTGGAATAAAAGATATAGAACAGATTTTATTAAATACAATTGAAAAAATTCAATAATTCTTAAACAGATATCCCTAATTTTTTGAAAAAAATATATTCCAATCGAAAAATATATCCAATGTTATAAAAAATGATTATTTAATATTAATCATTTAAAAAAAACAACGAATAAATATATTTTATCTAATTGAAAATAAAAAAATATTGAATTTTAATAAAAAATAAAAAAAAGATTTAAATATTATAAAAATATTAAACTATTAATATTAATATCAATTATTGATTAGATGAAAGGAGAAATAATATGGTAAAAACTAAGGATAATGTTGTAAAATTAGACGATACTGATATCAACATCTTAAAAATAATCAATGAAGATGTTAGAACATCATACAGACAAATATCCCGCAGCTTAGATGTGTCTGTTGGAACTGTTCACAATCGTATCGATAAAATGGTCAAATCAGGAGTCATTAAAAAATTCTCACCTGTAATCGACCATGAAAAATTAGGGTTTGTTTTAACAACAATCATTGGAGTAAGAGTTAAAGGTGGAAAACTCAAAAACTGGGAAGAAAAAACTTTCTTTAATAAAAATGTTGTTGGAATTTATGATGTTACTGGAGAATACGACGCATTTTTAATTGCTAAGTTCAGAAACACCAACGAATTGAACGCTTTTATTAAGGAATTATTAAAAGATCCAATTATAGAAAGAACTTACACCCAAACTGTTTTAGATGTTATTAAAGAGGATATGGGATCTTCAAACATCTTATAACTTTATTTTTTAAAAGTAATCCCATTACTTTTATTTTTCTTATTTTTATTTAATTTCTGAGGAGAAATTCTTTTTTTAGATTATGTAAAAAATATATTACAAAGTAGTGTGGATATTCCAATAATTATTTAACTATATAAATGAAAAGAGAGTAATATTATAATATTTAAATATGAAACGAGGTTATGAAATTGGCAATTTGCTTACCCGATACTCAAGATGATACTCCGAATGTGCCTATAAAACTGACTAGAGTGGGCGTTACTGGAGTTAAAAAATTATTACAACTAGAAAGAACAAATAAAAGACCTATAATTTTACTACCTACTTTTGATGCATTTGTGGATTTGCCAAGTGATCAAAAAGGTGTACATATGTCTAGAAACCCGGAAGCCATTAGCGAAGTTCTTGAAACCGTATCTAAAGACTCCCCCGTAGATGTAGAATCATTATGTGCAAAAATTGTAGAAAAAATGATGACCAAACACGAATATGCTAAACGTGTGGAAATATCTATGACTACAGATTTCATGTTCATGAAGGAATCTCCAGTCACCAAGAATAAAACTCAGGAAATGGCTCAACTTAAAGCAAAGGCTGTTGGAATTAGAGACGATAACGATAATATTTCTATTAGAAAAAGCATAGGTGCTGAAGTCATTGGAATGACTGTTTGTCCTTGCGCACAGGAATCTGTAAAAGAATCCGATAAAAATAAATTATTAGAATTCTTAGATGAAGAAACAACTCAAAAAGTACTCGATACTGTTACTTTTGCTTCACACAACCAAAGAGGTGTCGGAACTTTATTAATCGAAGTGCCTGAAGACAAGGTTGTTAAAGCCGAAGACTTGATTGACATTATTGAAAAATCAATGAGTTCACCAGTATGTGAATTACTCAAAAGACCTGATGAGAATGCAACCGTAATGAATGCTCATCGCAAACCTGTTTTTGTAGAGGATTGTGTTAGAAATATGATGGAACAAATAGTTTCCAAATATTCTGATTTCCCAGATGACACATTAATTACAGCACGTCAAGAAAATCAAGAAAGTATTCACAGACACAATGCATTTGCAGAAAAAGTGACTACTCTTGGTGAATTAAAAGAAGAGTTAAATATCTAAGGATCTGATTAAATGAAAAAGACTTATGAAATTGCAGGAAAAGTAATGGGCTTTTTCGACTCATTCAAAGGCTCAAGACCTGCGATAGACAATGAAAGTATTTTGATTGTTAGAGGTAGATCAAGAAAAATTATACCTATCGACGAATTTGATTCAAAACTAAGTGAAATCGGAGAGATACTTGGCGGAAGTGAAATTGATGCCAACTCCGATAGAATTTCAGACATTCTTAAAGCTGGAAATGAACATATAAAATCAAGCGAAAACAACAATGCTGATGTTGATGAACACGGATTTATAAGAATGAAAGAGGAATTAGAATCAATGGGGCTTGTTGTAGGCTATAAAGTATTCGAACTTCCTAGCTTTGATGTGGTAATAGCAATCTGGGAAGACAAAAACGAGATACCTCCATTATACGTTGAAGTAACCGTTTCAGAACGTGACAAATAATGACATCAAATTTAACCAAAGAAGATATTCTCCAGATATTAACTGCAAAAGATGATGAAATAATTCATTATATGGCAGAAACCGCGAAATATAGGGAGAATAATCTTATTACTTATTCTAAAAATGTTTTTATACCATTAACTGAAATCTGCAGAAATGACTGCGGATACTGTAATTTTAAGAAAAATCCTGAAGATCCTCATGCAATAATCCTAAAAAGCAGACAGGAAGTATTAGAAAGCCTGAAAGAAGCAGAGGAATACAGCTGTAAAGAGGCAATGTTTGCTTTCGGTGAAGATGCAGATGAAGAAGAAATCGTTCGCGAAAAACTGGCTGAATACGGCTATGAGAGCATGACTGATTATGTTGTCGACATCTGTCAGATGACATTGGATGAAACTACACTTCTGCCACATACAAACGGCGGAAACTATTCCTATGATGATTTGAAAAGGCTGAAAGAGGTCAATGCCTCAATGGGCCTTATGCTTGAAAACGTATCCTCCAGACTGATGGAGCTTCCAGCACACAATAAAAGTCCTGGAAAAAATCCGAAAGTCAGACTGGAAACCATAGAAAATGCAGGAAAATTAAAAATTCCATATACAACAGGCATTTTGATTGGAATCGGCGAAACAGTTGAAGAGATAGCTGATTCACTTCTTGCAATTCGCAACCTATATGATGAATATGGCCATATCCAGGAAGTGATTATCCAGAATTTCACACCAATTCCTGGAATTGAAATGGAAAATTCACCGGAACCTAGTTTTTTAGATATGATTAGAACAGTTATTGCAGGAACCTTACTTTTCAAGGACACTGACGTAAGCATTCAGGTCCCACCTAATCTGAACAACGATACTGCACAGATATTCTTATTATGCGGTGCAGACGACTGGGGTGGAGTATCGCCGGTAAGTCCTGATTTTGTAAACATCACATCCCCATGGCCGGGAATTGATGAACTTGAAAAATTGACCAATGATGCAGGATTTGAACTGACTGAAAGACTGTGCGTTTATGAAAAATACATTAATGAAGAATGGTTAAACGACAATCTTTTAGAAAAAATAGCTAATACACTCGAGCGTCAATAACAACGTGCTCTACACCCGGAGCATATTTTTTTATCTTATTTATTTTTAGTATTTCAACCTCACGACCGTCAGCCTCACTTATGATTCTCTCAACAGGTCTGGTTTTCATAAGCTTTTCGGGAACGGTTTCATGATAATGCAGGATTCCTCCTTCATTCAGGCTGTTGATTGCAACATTCAGATAATGGTGAGTGGTTTTGACATAACCCATTATGATTCGGTCAGCCTTGAATTTTGGAGTTTCGACTTTACAGTCTCCCAAAACGGGAGTTATATTGTCCAATTTGTTCAGTCGGATATTTTCACATAAAAATTCATAGGAATTGGGATTTATTTCAATTGCAATTACCTCCTCTGCATTGGCGTGAACCCCTATCGGAATGGAGAAATATCCGATACCTGCAAACATGTCAATGACTCTTTCACCGTCTTCAACTAATCGGGCAATCCTTAATCTTTCATTGTTATTTCCCTTAGACCACATCACTTTTGATAAATCCAATTTAAAAAGACATCCGTTTTCCTTGTTGACCGTTTCGGTTTCGCTACCATAGAGAATTTTATAAACCGGCTCGCGTCTTGTTCCCTGAATATGGTCAATCTTCATAATGGTCTTTACATTATGCTTTTTAGATAACTCTTCAAAGCCTGAATCCGGGCAATTGTTATCTACTATCAGGATATCTCCGATTTTTTTATATTTCATGATTCACCTAAAAGAAAAGTTTATATATTCAAATGGATAATATTATATTTGTTAGTTTATACTAATTATTGATTCTGATTTTAAATAAAATTAATTTGTTAAATTAATTTATATTTTGTTATATTGACCTATAAGTAGTTGAAATAATATTTTAAATACTTACATGAGGTGTATTTATATGGATGATAAAATCTTAGAAGGTACAACAACCGTTGGAATTACTTGTAAAGACGGAGTTGTATTTGCAAGCGAAAGAAGAGCTAGTATGGGAAACCTTGTAGCTCACAAAGTAG
>OMSA01000022.1 GCA_900313645.1 uncultured Methanobrevibacter sp. | reverse complement strand
ACATCATTAGCCATAAATGTAAACACAGTTAAATCACCGTAGGAATTCATAAAATAATCCAGACAGCCAGTTGCCTGAGCAATATATGAACCTTCAGACTGATTAAATATTTCCGCTTTTTTAGCGGCGGCATTAAAATCATCCTTGGCATTCACTATATTGACATTTTCAACAATGTCTATTCCGTCACTTACGGTAAAATCACTGAATGCCAGAAAATATTGGGGATTATTTATAGAAATTCCATAATCCTTTTCGATGATATTAAATTTCATGTGATAATATATATTAATTATTTAATTTAAATTTATATTATAATACAAAAAGGACTTATCATTATGACAATAATTATTGACCCACAGGCGAGCGGAATTGCCGGAAACATGATTATAGGAGCATTTGTCGATTTGGGAGCAGATGCTGATGAATTAAAAGAAGTGATGGAAAAATCAGCTCATGAATTTGGCGGAGTTGAAGTGACATTCACCAAAATCGCCAAACAAGGAATTTCATCAACATTCTGTCATGTCGAAATGCTTGAAGACAATCATACCATAAATTATCCGGATTTTATTTCAAAAATCAAGGCACTGGATTTGGATGAAAAAGTAATTGACACATCAATCAATATTTTCAGAAGAATTGCAAAAGCCGAAAGTGAGGTTCACGGCAAAAGTCTTGATGAGATTCATTTTCACGAAGTGGGAGCCAGCGATGCAGTTGCAGATGTGATAGGTTCCGTTTACGCTTACTATTCACTTGGATTTGACAGCCAAAAGATAATAGGCCTTCCAATAGCTGTTGGAGGAGGAAGAGTCAAAACCGCTCATGGGATAATTCCGGTTCCGGCTCCTGCTGTTGTCGAGATTTTGAAAGGCGGCGAAATGATTGGAGGTCCTGTCGACAGTGAGCTTGCAACACCTACCGGATGTGCAATATATATGGAACTGTGCGATGAAATCCTTGAATTCATCCCCCAAATCAAAGCTCAAAAAACCGGTTACGGTGCCGGCAGGAAAGATTTTGACCACCCTAATGTCTTAAGAATCATTGAAAGCAGCGACATTAGTGAAAGTGACAAAATCGACGTTATAGAAACCAATCTTGATCACCTGACCGGCGAAGAGATCGGATACCTCTTTGATGTTCTCATGGATGCCGGTGCAAGTGACGTTTCAGTCACTCCGATAATCATGAAAAAGAACCGTCAGGGAAGCCTATTGAAGGTAATATCCAAAAAATCAAATAGGGATAAGATTATTGATACAATTTTTAAACAAACCGGCAGTTTGGGCATTAGGATTGCGCCAAATATGCACAGGGGAATTGCAAAAAGAGAATTTGAAACAAAAACCTATGAGATTAATGGCAAATCTTACGATGTGACCTTTAAAATAGGTTATGTCAATGGCGAAGTGATTTCAAGAAGGCCTGAATATGAAGATTTAAAGCATATCGCCCAGGACACAGGTCTGGCCTTAAGAAAAGTTAAAGAGTTGATTAGATGAAAAAGGCAATCAGCGTTTTTTCAGGCGGTCTTGACTGTACCGTGGCAACAACCGTCTTTGATAAGACACATGAAATTCATGCGATAACATTCAATTATGGCCAAAAGGCATTAACTCAAGAAATAAACGCTTCCAAAAAAATCTGTGAAAAGATGGGCTGGAGTCATGAAGTTATTGACCTGCCATGGCTGGCCGACATAAGCAATTCAAGCCTGAACACTGATGATGAAATTCCAGAACTAAAAGAAAGCGATTTGGACAATCTGGAAAAAAGCAGCAAAACCGCAAGCAATGTCTGGGTTCCTGCAAGAAACACTGTTTTTACATCAATTGCACTTTCTTACGCTGAAAGCATTGGCGCAGAAATAATTATCGTCGGCTGGAATGGTGAAGAAGGCGCAACATTTCCTGACAATTCCAAAGAGTATATGGAAAAATTCAATGAGTTAATAAAAGAAGGATCTCCCGAAAAAATAAAAATTGAAGCACCCGCAATCGATTTGAATAAAGAGGAAATAGTCAAGTTGGGAATCGAAGTTGGTGCTCCAATGGAGTTAAGTTACTCATGCTATAAAGGAGAAGACAAACCCTGTGGAGTTTGTGAAAGTTGTGTGAGGCGAAATAGAGCATTCAAAAATGTTGGAATTTAATCATATTTTCTTAAACTTTCTTTCCAAGTCTCATCATCGAGATTTCTATCTTCTCTTAGACAATAGGACGCATTTTCAACGGAAGTGTATAAATCTTCAACCCCCCGTCTGGATTTTCGGTACTTTGCAACACGGCTTTTTCTGATACCTATATTTCCCGCTTCCCTGTAAGAGTCAATATCGGCTCCGATGTATAAGAATTCCCAGCTGTGATTTTGAATCATGTTTGTAATCTGCTCTTTTGAATACTCGCGTGATGCATTTTCAAGACCGTCTGTCATGATGACAAACAGGACCTTATTGTCAATTTTTTTATCAAGAGAGTTGATGGTTTTTCCGATTGCATCTAAAAGAGCTGTGCATCCTCTAACCCAATATTCGTTTTCTGTAAGTTCCTTAACTTCGCAAATTGGTTTTCGTTCATATAATACTTCATAATTATCGTCAAAAAGAATGGTTGTTACTGTGGTGTTCAATTCTTTAGCCTTTTCTCTTTGTATGAATGAATTGAAACCTCCGATTGTGTCTTTTTCAAATCCTCCCATTGAACCGCTGCGATCCATGAGAAATATCAAATCCAAATTTTCGCTTTCAGATATTGTAGTCATGTTTTTCACTTCCCTTTTTATGTTATTACTTTGTGTATAACTTACACACAATATATTAACAACAAGTAATATATAAAGTTTTCGAAAAATGAAAAAAAATGATTATTCGATTCTGTCCAGAATGTCAGAACCCTCTTCAGTCAGCCTATAAAGGCGGCCTTTTCTAACTTCAGGATTGATGCACTCAACAAGTTCCTTTTCCTTAAGTTCGCGCAAAACGTTGGAAAGATGATTAGGCAACACTCCACTATCTGAAGCAATCTTTTTAGGGATTTTTACATCATCCCCAATAGCTTTTAAAACACTGACCCTATACGAAGATTTCTCAACATACCTCTGTTTATCAACCATAGTATCACTTAAGCTTATATCCGCAATTAGTGCAGAAATTATCCTTCGCCCCAATTTGAGCGCCGCAGTTCTGACAATATCTGACATCATTTTCAGTTAAGTGGGCATCTCTGAACTCCTCTTTAGGAGAAGGAACCTCACCGACAGCAGGTCTTAGATGAAAATCAGCGCCGCTTTCAATTTCAACAATCAGTTCGTTCATAGCAGCAATCCTTTTTGAATCTGCAGGGTGGGTTGAAAAGAAATCATGTTCATTGCTATTCTGACTAGACATTGCCTGCCAGAAATGCGGAATCTGTGAGATGTCATAACCTGCCCAATGAATAATGAGCATGCCCAAACGGTCCGCTTCAAGTTCCTGGTCCCTTCCCCATGGATTCATTAGGAAAAACTGAGAACCTACAGTTGCAACATTGGTGGCGGCCCTTGTCAAGCTTCCAAGACCTCCCAAACCAATAAGATCCATTGCAAAACTGCCAATCCAAGCGGCAGAACTTATTGCATTTTGAGCATTTTGAGCACTAATCCGTGTCCTTGAATGGTCAAGAAGCGCATGAGCCATTTCATGGCCTAAAATAAAGGCAACCTTTTCTTCAGTATTTGCAACTGATAAAATGCCTGAAAACATGACAATTTTACCTCCGGGCATGCAGAAGGCATTTACAGTATCATCTGCAACCAGATGGACATCCCAGTCATAATAATCCTCGACATAATCAAGCCTGTTGATTTTAGCCAGATACTCATTAACAGCATTGATTAGCCTGACGGCCACATTGATTACGATTTGGCCGTCCTGAGTGTTGTCCAAGAGTTGTGACTGATTAATCATCCCGTAATATTCATTATAGGAATTCTGGAGGAATTCATCATCATTTACCATGTCAAAATGTTTTTTGCCCGTGAATGGATTTATTGCACTTCTATCATCTTTTGCCATAATATAATTTATTAATAGTTTGTGTATAAAAAGCTTTTCAATTTGATTAATTATTATCCTTATTGACCAGCAGTTATATTAATATTTAAAACATGTGCTTGTTTTTTTAGAATAACAGTTGTTGCAGCTTTGACAGATTGACACTCCCTCACCGTTTGCTTTCCAATCAGCTAAAAAGTCTGCCTGAGCCACAAACGGTTTTGACATTGACATGAACTCAACGTCGGTGTGGTTCAATACATCATTCATTGAAGCCATATCCCTTGAGTTTCCGCCCAGAATTACCGGAATATCTATTGCATCAATCAGCTTATCAACATAAACCAGAAATGGATTTTTCTCAGCGCCGTCATAAAGATAGGATATTGTACGTGCTGTTAACTGTATGCTGTCAGCACCCGCTTTTTCAAGTTCCTTTGCAATTTCAATACTTTCCTCGGCAGTTATTCCGCCTTTTCTTACATCCCACGGATTGATTCTGATGCTCACATGCATATCCATGGTCTTTTTGATGACCTTGATTATTTCGGAGGCGATTCTTACACGGTTTTCAGTGTTTCCGCCGTACTGATCTTTTCTTTGATTGAAATATGGGTTGATGAAACGTGTCAGGTAAAAGTTATTTCCCATGTTAATCTGTATTCCGTCAAAACCTGCGAATGAGAATTTTTTAGCGGCCATTATTACTTCTGCCTGGAGTTTTCTAATTCCTTCAAGGGTCAAATCATTGGCTTCGGCTTTCTGATTGTCCCCATCATCATAGTAAAAGAATGCCAGCTGTCCAAGAATTGGAACCTCATGGTTATGGCAGATTTCTGTTATCACCTGATAGTCCTTCATGAAACCCCTGTAATTTAGACTTGATGAATATGGTGCAAAACGGTCCTTACGGTCCAGCGCAAAGATTTCTGAAACTATTAATCCGACACCGGAGCCTGCAATCTTTTCATATCTGTCAAATATTGCAGGTGAGAGAAATCCTCCTTCTTCAGTTTCAGTTTCCCAAGTTCCAGTTCTAACAACTCTTCCTTTAAGGTTTAAATCTCCAAATTGACATTCATCAAAAATATCTTTCATAATAATCACAACAATAACTCTTACTATCTTAATATTTCAACAGAAAGTATTTAAATTTTTAAGTAATGCTGAAATAACCTATAAAATTATATATTACATTATTGACAGAATATTATTAACTGGTTAGATGGAGGTAAAAAATATGGTAAATGCGATTCTTGCAGGAATATTATCCTTTTTAATTCCAGGTTTAGGACAAGCTGTTGCTGGAGACATTAAAAAAGGTATAATCTTTTTTGTAATTGCTGTAATTATAGGAATCTTTGCATCTTTTATATTTAGACACTGGATTGTTTTAATTATAGACTTGCTTTATGCCTTATATGCAGCTTATGACGCTTATCAAATGGCACAATAGCTACAAAAAGATTAATAATTTTTTGGAGTTTATAAAACTCCATATTTCTATTTTTAAAAAAAAAAGTAAAATAAAGGTAATCTATTTGATTACCATTAATGCATCGCCGATACTTACAGCATCACCAGGTTCCACAAAGATTTCCTCAACAGTTCCGGACCATTCAGCCTGAACATCGTTTTCCATCTTCATAGCTTCAACAACACCGATAGTATCGCCTTCTTCAACGTTGTCGCCAACATTGACGTTTAGTTTTATTACCATACCCTGCATTGAAGATATTACTGCTCCTTCGATTTCTCCAACATCCTGATTTTGAACACCAATATCTATAAATCCGGTAGGCATGATTTTTACGTCAAAGACATCCCCGTCAACTTCCACACTGTATTCTGTTGGAATTCCAATTCCTTCAGATTCATCGATTGTGTGAGCAGGTTTGAGTTCTTCCTCTTCAGCTTCACCTTTAAGGAATTTAGGAGCGATTGGAGGATATAGGGCATAAGTCAATGCATCTTCATCAGTTTTAACAAAGCCTTCTTCCATACCTTCGGTTTTGTATTTGTCAAATCCTGGTTCAAGCAAATCTGCAGGCCTGCAGGTAATTACTTCATCATCACCTATTATTCTTTTAGATATTTCAGGATCGACAGGAGCCGGTGATTTACCGTACATACCTTTCATGTATTCTTTAACTTCATTAGACACTGTTTTATAACGTTCTCCACCTAAAACATTCATTACAGACTGAATTCCTACAATCTGACTTGTTGGTGTAACTAATGGAGGATATCCCATGTCTTTTCTTACACGAGGCATTTCATCAAGCACATCTTCATACCTGTCAAGAGCGTTTTGCTCTTTAAGCTGTGAAATAAGGTTTGAAAGCATACCTCCTGGAATTTGGTATAACAATACATCGGTATCCACACTTTCAGAGATAGGATCAAGAATGCTTAAATATTTCTCTTTAATGTCATCGAAGTATTTTTTAATAACAGTTAATAATTTTAAATCGAGACCGGTATCGAATGGAGTTCCCTGAAGCGCTGCAACCATACTTTCTGTAGGTGGTTGGGAGGTTCCCCATGCAAGAGGTGAAATTGATGTATCCAATATGTCTACGCCAGCCTGACAGGCAGCATAATAACTGATAGGAGTCATTCCACTAGTACAATGACAATGTAAATCTACAAGTAAATCAGTCTCTTCTTTCAATTTAGACACTAAATCATAAGCTGCAGTAGGAGTTATCAAACCAGCCATATCCTTAATTGCAACGGAATCACAATCAAGCGCTTCCAAATCCTTTGCCAGATTAACAAAATCATCCAAAGTGTGTACAGGACTTATGGTATAACTGATTGTACCCTGTACATGAGCTCCTTGATCTTTTGCAACTTTAATTGCCTTTTCCATATTCCTAATATCATTTAAAGCATCAAAAATTCTGAAAACATCTACCCCATTCTCATAGGATTTTTCAACAAATTTTGTAACAATGTCATCAGGGTAATGTTTGTAACCTACTAAATTCTGACCCCTTAACAGCATTTGAATAGGAGTGTGATTAAATTCAGATTTTAATTGTCTTAATCTTTCCCAAGGATCTTCGTTTAAATATCTAATACAAGTATCAAAAGTTGCACCACCCCAAGCTTCAACTGAGAAATATCCTACTTTATCCATTTCTTCTGCAATAGGAATCATGTCTCTAGTTCTCATCCTGGTTGCAAGCAAGGATTGGTGAGCATCACGAAGAGCTGTTTCTGTAAATCTTACTTTTGCCATTAAATTACACCTCTCTCAATATTAATTATTAAATTATCTTAGATTATCCAACTATATTATATGTTTTTTGTATTATATAAATTAATAATATTATAATATCAAAATTATAAAAAAATTATAATTTGCAAAAAAAGTTTTTTTTAAAAAAAATTTGAAAAATTAGGTTCGAAAGAACCTGTCTTAAAAAAAGGTATAATTGAAAAATTATCTTTCCAGATCGCCAGAAATGAATTTTTCAACGTTTTCATATGCTTCATCATCAGTGTATTGAATCGGAGGATGTTTCATTGTGTATGAGGAAATTGAAGTGAGTTGTCCACCAATGCCTCTTTCCAAACCAATTTTACAACATCTTACAGCATCAATTACACAACCTGCAGAATTTGGAGAGTCTTCCACACTTAATCTGAGTTCTATGTTCATTGGAACATCCCCGAAAGTGCGTCCTTCCATTCTGAGGAAACATAACTTATTATCGTTTTGCCATGGGACATAATCACTAGGACCTATGTGAATGTCTCTGTCATCCATTCTTTCAGTCAATACTGATTGAACAGCTTCTGTTTTGGATTCTTTTTTGGAATCCAATCTTTCACGGTTAAGCATGTTTAAAAAGTCGGTGTTACCACCAGTATTAATTTGATAGGTTCTGTCTAATTTTACACCCCTATCCATGAATAAGCTAGCTAGTGTTCTGTGTGTGATAGTAGCACCAATTTGAGCTTTAATATCGTCTCCAACAATAGGAATTCCTTTAGCTTTAAATTTAGCATCCCATTCATCATCACTTACAATAAATACAGGCATACAATTTACATATGCCACTTCAGCATCAAGTGCGCATTGAGCATAGTATCTTGCAGCTTCTTCTGAACCTACAGGCAAGTAGTTAACCAATATTTCGGCGCCGCTTTCTTTTAAAACTTCAACGACGTCCACAGGTTCTTCGTCACTAACAACAAATGTGTATTCATCATCATATTTTGACATGTGTTCTGCAACACCATCCAAAACATGACCCATACTTACTGTAACATCATATTTTGGAATATCTTTCTGGAATATTGTGGTACAATTCGGTTTAGCAAATATTGCTTCATCAATTGTTTTGCCCACTTTTCTTGCATCAACATCAAAAGCGGCTACAACTTCAATATCACTTGGAGAATAACCTCCAATATCCCAATGCATAAGTCCTATTGCATCTTCAGGATTTTTACCGTCATAATAATGTATTCCTTGAATTAAGGAACTTGCACAGTTCCCAATTCCAACAATTGCTATTTTTATTTTATCCAATATAAACACCAGCTAAAATTAATTAATATAAAATAATACTTTAATTAAATAAAATACTAATATTATGTTATCTAATATACTTTATATAATTATTGTTTAGGAAAAATGAAAAGATGAAAAATATATTGCTCGTAGCATTTTATTACAATCATTCTAATGAAATTGCTTCAAAAAGACTGCAAGGAATAGCTAAATATTTGCCCAGATTCGGTTTTAAACCTACAGTTATCGTTCCGAAAACATCAAATGAAACTGTCAACATGCCAAATGTGGCTGTGATTGAAACCGATTACGAGGACATGATTTCCAAATTTTTGCCTAATTCAAAGGGCAACGAAACAAAAAGCGAGGTTACATCCCAAAATCAGCCAAACCCGCTTGTTTCAAAGGCCATTTCACTTGCAGGAGAGGTTTTTGCATACCCTGACGGCATGAAATACTGGTACAAACCGGCTTTTGAGGCATGCTGCGACATAATAGAAAAAGAAGAGATTTCAGGAATAATCTCATCTTCTTTTCCGATTACTTCCCACATTATAGCTCATGATATAAAAGAGAAATACAATATCCCCTGGATTGCAGATTTAAGGGATTTATGGAACCTGAATCCTTATATCAACCACACATTCATTAGGGACTATTTCGAAAAGAGACTGGAGAAGAAAACATTTGAGAATGTGGATGTGCTAACTACAACAACACCTCTTGCAAAAAAGACTTTGCAAAGCCTGCATCCCACTAAAAAAATCATTTCAGTCGTTTCCGGTTATGATCCGGAGGATTTTGAAAACCTGAGCCAGACATCTTCAAGTGACAAGATGACCCTGATGTATGCCGGTTCACTATATGGTGGAAAAAGAGACCCTTCAATATTATTTGATAGCTTAAATCAGCTTATTGGAGAAAATAAAATCGATTCTGACAAAATTTCAGTTGACTTTTATGGAGATACCACCAATTTGGAGGAACTTTCCGAAAAATATAACGTTTCACAAATGGTGAATGTCCATGGAAAAGTTACCCATAAGGAAGTCCTGCAAAATCAGATGAACAGCGACATTCTGCTTTTGATTTCATGGATGGACGAATCCGAAAAGATGTTTATTCCGGGAAAGGTTTATGAGTATATGGCTTCAAGAAAGCCAATCCTATCAATCGGATATAGTGAAGGATCGCTTAAAGAACTTATTGAGAAAACAGAAATAGGTTTTCACGTCTCAGATGTCGGCGATTGTAAAAAAGCTATTTATGATTATTACACCAAATATAATAATAACGAATTAAAATATTGCGGCAATGAATTTGCAGACGAATATTCCATGGAGAATACTGCAAAGAAATTTGCTCAAATCCTCGAGGAAATACAATGAATCCATATATAGAAATTTTAAGACCAGGTAATGCAGTGATGGGTGCAATAACAATAATATTAATTGCGCTAATTGACAGAAGCATCAGCATTCCGCTCGTGCTTGCAATGCTGGCAGTGTTTTTTGAAACCGCAGCAGGAAACGTTATAAATGACTACTTTGATTATAACATCGATTTGGTAAACAAACCTGAAAGGCCGATTCCATCCGGAAGAATTTCACTTAAGGCCGGTCGAAATTACGCTTATTTACTGTTCCTACTTGGAACAATATGCGGATTTTTAATCAGTTCCCTGACAAACAACTGGATACCTTTCCTCATAGTTATCATTGCAGACATTATCCTTTATCTGTATGCTTATAAATTAAAAACAACACCATTAATCGGGAACCTTGCAGTAGGTTTTATGACCGGTTTCGGATTCGTTTTTGGAGGATTTACAATAAACAATCCAACTATTGTGACTACATCAATATTTTTAGGATTCTTTGCATTCGTCATGACAACCGCACGGGAGATAATCAAGGACATTGAAGATGTTGAAGGAGACAAAAAGGACGGAGCCAGAACTTTACCTATTTTAATCGGCAAGAAAACTCCTGCAATCCTTGCAATCATTCTGATTATAATTGACTGCATATTATGTCCATTGCTCTACTATTACCATATTTTCGGAATATTGTACCTGATAGTCATTGCAATTGCAGTAATACTATTTATCTATTCGGCAGTTCTTATTTTCAAATCACAGGAAGAAGCTGTGGCCCACAAGTCCTCAAAATATCTGAAAATAGGAATGTTAATAGCTTTCCTTGCATTTGCATTGGGGTCATTTCTATAACACCACTTAATATTTATACAAATATTGAGAAAAATAGTAATAATGATTGAGGAATTCCATTTAAATCAAAAAGACAAATACTGCCTGTTATTTATTGTAATCTTCAGCAGCATTCTCGTTGGATACTACATCAATTTCAATAATAATATTGGAATTTACTGTTCTGACGTTTACGTTTACTTATTGAATGCACTTTACTATACAGGAACAAATATACGTTCAACTGCAACAATTCACCTGTCTCCATTAATCTGTTTTTTAACCTCAATCTTTTTTGATTTGGGTTTTGTTGACAAACAGGCGATTTATATTGTTACAGGAGCTTTTGCAGTATTTGGAAATATAGGATTTTATCTGCTGCTTAAAAGATATTTTGATGAGACTCTGAGCTTAACCGGTACAATAATCTACTCCTCACTAAGCCTTTATCTGACCTGGCTTGCCAACGGAACTTTAGACATTCCTGCAGTTTCAATGACAATATGGATAGCATTATTTACCGTGATTGCTGTTGATGAAAATCCAAGATTCTACCAGTATGCGATATTGTTCGTGGTTTTAGGAATTTTTACAAGATACACAATCCTCCTGACATTGCCTGCATTTGCCCTTTATTACGTTTATAAAAAAGGATTTAAACTGGATTCAAAAGATTTAAGACACATTGCAAAAGGAATAGTTATTGCAATAATTTTAGTAATCATTACATTTTCAGCCCTTATGATAATGGGAAACGGACATTTCGGAGCGGGCAGCCAGATATCCGATGGTATCAGCGGAGCGCAGGGAGCGGAAATAGATCCTGCATACAACACTGATGTAAGCTATTACGCAGCCAATTTCCTTAACTTCATCTCAAATTCACATACGGTCATTGACGGAAATCCTATTTTGGAAAATTCCACCCCTCTGGCCTGGGCAGTGATTGCGATAATGATAATCGGAATGGTTCTCTGGCTATACAGCCATAAAAGAAGCCCACAAAAAAAAGACCTCATTCCACTGGCATTATTTGTTATGGCAATAATCAGTTTTACAAGGATAAGTGCAGTGATTACCACATTATTCGTTTTGCTGGGCCTTTACTTCATGGGCAAGGACAGCGAAAACAAAACGGAATATTTCATGCTTGCATGGATATTTTCCAACATCATATTCTTCAGCTATTACTCAATCAAGGTGAACCGATACATGCTGCCTATATTTCCGGCAGTAATCTATTTTGTCTTACTTTCAATTAAGACAATCAACGAAAAAACAGGCATCAACAAAAATATACTGCCTGCATTATTCATCGTCCTGTTTATCGTACAGGCCTTTACATTCACATTTACCTTCGAGCCGACAGACGAATTCAAAACAATAGAAGAAGTTTCAGATTACATAATTACAACCCATCCCGACTATGAAAACATATCCATCGGCGTATATAACGTCAGGGCTTATAACTGGTGGCTGGGTGGAAATCTCATACCTATAGCAAGCGATGATGAGGATTTGATTGACTCAAGCAACGTAACGTATTACATTTCAAATGAAATTTTGAATGACGTGACAAATTACAGTGACATAAAAAACATCAATAATGTTTACATATACGAGAAAAGTGTTTAAAATGAAAATATTACATGTGGTTCCTTCATTTGTTCCCTGTTACTCACATGGGGGAGTGGTTAACGCATCTTACCAGATAGCTAAAAAACAGACTGAAAACGGACATGACGTGACAGTATACACAACCGACAGCTGCCAGGAAAGATTGAAATTTGAAGATAACTACAATGTC
>OMSA01000184.1 GCA_900313645.1 uncultured Methanobrevibacter sp. | reverse complement strand
AATGTCTTGTCTTATTGTTTGTCTGAATGCTAGTTTACTTGTTTTCTTTTTGTGAAAATGGGGTTTATTGAAGTGTGATGGATTTTTAAAGAAATTATCAAATGATTTGGCTAAATCCTTTATTTTTTGTTGGAGGCTTGTTGATTCTACATCCTCCAAATAAAAGAATTCCTTCTTGGCTTCATTTAGTAGTTTATTTAAGAAAGTAAAATTCCCTTTTTAACATCCACCATAACATAAAACACCACACTATTAACCCATCTTCACATAATAGTACAATTTATGCTCCATTATTATATAAAGATACCCGGAGAGCATTTGAAAAGTAATATCGCCCACAAAAATCAACTAATGTTTAAAAAACAACAAGAAACATTAAATAAACACCCATGAAATACAAATGAAACTACAAATTTTCCATTGTAAGTGATACATATCAAAAAAATACAAAAATCAATGTCCCCAAAAAAACTGAAAGTGCACTGAATTATAAATACTCATACAAAAAAATATTAAAATCAATGACAAATGAAACCCAATAAATAACAATTCACAAAGGTATAACCCAACTTGCAATTCATCCACGACCTTGAAGAGGTCGTGGTATTCTTGCATCATTTAGATAAATTAAAATTAGTCGTAAAAAAAAGTTTTTTTTTTTTAAATGTCTATATTGTGAGTTTGACCTCACAATACCACCCTTAGACATTTAAACAACATCAAATTATTCGAGGTTACGTATCAGGTAACTCTCTTGTATAACAATTTATGGAATGTTATATATAAATGTAATTATTTTAATGATAGGTAATTGATTAGTGTTCTTCTTGGGCGAAAAGCCTTCACGAAAACACTGGGTGGTATTTTCTAACATTCCTTCATTGAAATGGATTTTAATCAATTACCTTATTTAGGAGGTGAAGTTTGAGATATTATGTTCCAATTTGGCAGTGTAGCAATATCGTCAGTATCTCTATGATATTGATGAGATAGGTCACTGCTAGAAACATAATTATCTCCATGATAACTTCACCTCCGTTAATTTGATGTTGGTGGAGTGATCAATGCATTTCCCTAAAGAAATGATGATGGTTAACCGATAAGTACTGGTCGAATCGAAATTCATACTTATCACCTCCATTTTTTTAATTGAAGGCTTTGACAGAGTAATATTGTATTAAATACTATTTAAAGCTTTGTTGACTTCATTTGGTAAAATTGTAGTCGATAAAACACATTATATAAATTTTTTGGTCTGTGATGTGGTTATTAATGTATTTGGCCTAATATCTTTTTTCAAGAGTGGCGGGATGAATCTGAAGTGGTGAATGTTTGAATGGTTGGTGATTTAAAAAAGAAAATGGTGTAGGTGGAATTTTTGTCCGCCTACTTGATTGTTATTTTGACTTTTTTGGTGACGGAGGTGTAGTACTTGTTTCCCTTGTAGATTATTATTGCCTGGTATTTGCCCTTTTTGTTTCTGTTGACCTTGAAGGTTGCCTTTCCCTTTTTGTTAGTTTTCACTATGTTTTTCTTCTTTTTCTTTGTTGTTTTTGTTTTCTTTTTGGATTTTTTGGTTGTTATCTTTTTGACTATCAGCCTTACCTTTGCGTTTTTGATCGCCTTTCCTTTGTTGTCCTTTAGGGTTATTGTGAACCTTTTCTTTTTGTTTTTGGATTTGTAGGTTTTCTTTTTGGCGGTTATTTTCGGTTTGGCCTTTTTGACGGTCACTGTAACGTCCTTGGCAGTTGGGAGATATTTGGCATTTCCGTTGAATGTCGCTCTGGCGGCGTATTTCTTAGGAACCAGTCCTTTGACGGAAACTTTTATCTGGCCGTTTGCATCGGTGGTGTATGCTTTATCGCCGTTCAGGTTGACGTTCACGCGTATTCGTCAGTGTTGTAGACGATTGAAACTGCATTCGGCATAATCTCGCTGGCAATTTTGCTTACTTTCACTGTGACGTTGGTGGAGTTTAAAGCATATGTTTCATTGTTTCCGACAGTCAGTGTGATGATGGCTGTGCCTTCTCCCACTGCGGTAACGATGCCGTAATCGTTAACGCTGGCAACAGATGGATTATTGGATACATATTCGATATTCAGGTAATGCGGAACGGATGTGGCATTAAGGTCGAATCGCTCACCAACCTTCAAATCCAGGGTGCTGTTTTTAACGCTGACGCTTGCATCATTCAGTGTGACGGTAACTCTTATTGTCCGGTTTTCAGCGGCAGTGTAATTCTCGTTGCCTGCAAATGAAAGGGTTATGGTGGCAGTGCCTTTGCCGGAAGCGAGGTAGAAACCATCAACTACCCTGACAACACTTTCATTGCTGGAGACATATGCCGGATCGCCTGCACCCTCTGGTGTCAGAGTCGCCGGAACTGTGCCCATCTGGTTTACTTTCAAATCAAGTGTTTCATTTGCCAGATTGATTTTGGAGGATAGCCTGTTTACGGTAATGCCTGCGGTTTTGCTTACCGGATTGTGATTGTCGTCAACTGCTGTTGTCACGTTCAGGGTGTAGTTTCCTGCGGCAAGGTTGGAAACGGTTATTGTATTTCCATTGACCGTTACGCTGGCTTCCGGATGGCCGGCGACATTGGCAACAACGCCTGTGGCATTGAAGAATGACACCTGAACAGATCCTGTGGAATTATAGTCGAATGTCATATTCTCAACTGTCAATGTTGAATTTGCCTTTGCAATTCTTAATTCGACGGTGTATGCGGCATCTCCGATTGAAGCTGTTATGCTGCCGCAGCCCCAGGCGGTTGCGGTATATTTGAACGGTTCATCTAATCTGACACTCTTTTTATCGGCATTGCCCTTGGCTGGAGTCACTGTCAGATTGACCGGATATAAAAGGCCGTTGTTGTAGCCTGTCACATTTCCTGAAGTTG
>OMSA01000068.1 GCA_900313645.1 uncultured Methanobrevibacter sp. | reverse complement strand
GTAGAAACTTTACCACCTTGTTTGAATTTTTCGAAGATTTCTTGAGCTCTTTGTTTTTCTTCACGGTTTTTGTTTGCACCGGAAGATCCTTTGTTATCGGATTTTCTGCGTTTAGGTTTGTTTGAACCTAACTTTTTGTTGATAACGTGGATATCGCTTAAGATAGTTTTAAATTCTTCATGTTTATCGGATGCGTTTCTGCGTGCTTCGATGAATTTTTTGTGTGCTTCATCTGCTGCAGTTCTGATGTCATCAGTTTTTCTGAAGTATTTAAGCATTTCTTCGTGAGCAGCTTGAGCTTTTTCGGAAAGTTCAATAACTTTTTCGTGTTCTTGTTCTGAAACTTTTTTAAGTTCATCAGCTTCAGCTTTGACACTTTCGTCTTCATGAATTTCCATTAATTGTTTTCTTAAATCGTTAGCATTTTTAACAAGCTGATTTTCTTTTTTGATATCTAAAACGCGAGTTTCGATAATTTTATCAATTTTCTTGATTTCATTCTCGATTCTAACTTTATTGCGTTTTCCTGAATTCCACTCAAGGCTTTTAATTTTATTGTTTGCATCATTACGAGCTTTTTTAGCAGCTTCAACTTCTTTGTTGATTTCATTACGCTCGTTTCTGAATTCAATTGCTTTGTTTAAGTTTTCTTTGAGGGATGAATTTAATTCATCTCTGATTTTGCGTTGTTCTCTAGCAATCTTGTTGAATTCTTCTCTTTCATCAGCAACTTTGGAGATTTCAGCTTCTTTTTCATCTTTTTGTTTTCTTACACCTTCCATGGTGTCAGCAAGAACAAATTCATGTTTAGGAGCTTCTTCGGTTTCAGCTTCATCTTCTGCAGCTTCTTCAGCTTCTTCCTCTTCAGGTTCGGCTTCATCTTCTGCAGCTTCTTCAGCCTCTTCCTCACTAGCTTCTTCTTCAGCTTCTTCTTCGTCTGCAGCTTCTTCTGCTTCGTCCTCTTCGACTTCAGCTTCAGCTTCTGCAACTTCTTCTACAGCTTCAGCTTCTTCGCTAGCTTCATCTTCTACTTCTTCTACAGTTTCTTCTTCAGCATCATCAGTGGTTAATTGATTAAGGATTTCATCTAAGACTTTGGTTAAGTCTTTTTCTTCTACTACTACATCAGCAATTTCTTTAACGGAATCTTTTGCGTTGAATGCAATTCCGCAACCTGCTGATTCGATCATGGAAATGTCGTTAGCGCCATCTCCAACAGCAACTACTTCATCTAAAGCAATTCCTGCATTTTCGACGTGGTCTTTTAAGACATCTAATTTGGAACCAGATACTAATGGACCAGTCACTTCACCAGTTAATTTACCATCTTCGACTGTGAAACTATTGGTATAAACGGTTTCAACACCAAGTTTATCTTTAATTTCATCAGCTACTACATCAAAACTACCACTAATGATAGCTACATCAACATCATTCTCTTTCAAATCATTGATGGTTTTTTCAGCACCAGGCATTAATGGAAGTTCACTAGCAACTTTTTGGATTTCTTCAATAGAAGTTCCTTCAAGTAGTTGAACTCTGTCTTTAATAGAAGTTTCAAAGTCAATTTCACCTTGCATAGCTTTTTCAGTTATTGCAGCTATGTCTTCTTCAACATTTGCTAATTTTCCTAATAATAACATTATCTAAGTCAAATACTACAAGTTTAATCAATAATACCACCAAATTATATTAAATCTAGCTCACTTAATCTATCGTAAGCTCTTTCGACACCTAATTTAGCGTCGCTTTTGGTTTTAGCACCAGTACAAACTACTTTACCAGAACCAAATAATAATAAAACCACTTTAGGGTCAGATAATCTGTATACTAAACCTGGGAATTGTTCAGGTTCATATTCAGTATCTTCTAATTCTAAAGCTACTGCTTCTAAGTTTAATGTGGATTCTAAATTTGCAGAAGCCACAATGTTTTGAATTTTAATTTCAAATTCGTGAGGAATTTCAGTATCGATAGTCCTCATTAAATCTACAGTTTTCTTGATTGCCAATTTGGAATCATCTATAGATTTTGCTCCAGTACAAACAAGCTTACCAGAGCTAAAAATTAATGCTGCTGTTTTAGGATCTTTAAGTTTAAATACTAATCCCGGAAACTGTTCACGATTAAAATTAACCCCTTCTAAAGCTTCGGATACTTCGGTTAAGACAATATCCTTTCCAATGCTTGCAGAAGCAACAATGTTTTCAATTTTAATATCAACATCGGTCAATTTAAAACCTCCAATTTGTTTTTAAAAGTAGTAAGTAAAAATTAAGAAAACAAAAAATAAGTCAAATTTTTACTATATAAATATATTATTTAAATAGTATATAAAGGTAGTGATTATTTAAAAATTAAATGAAATTTTGAAAAAAATTAAAAATATTAAATTTGTCCAAAAAAAGACTTTTATTTATATAAAGGTGAAAAGGTATATTTGAAATACTTATTTATAAATGTTACTGTTTTTTAAATATCAGTTTTTAAATAAAACATTGCCGGATTAGTTTTAAGGATGATTTAAAAAATACTTTAAAGAAAACGTGCTTTAATCATCAAAAATTTTCACTTCCGCAATTCCAATACCTATAACATCTAATTCCAACATAACATTAACTGATACTATGATAGAAGTTGAAGTCAAAGCTAAAATCACTAGCTTTAATGAAATCGAAAAAAGACTTGAGGCATTAGGCGCTGTCAAAAGCAGGAAGGAATTCCAGGAAGACATCTATTTTGCAAGCCCTATTGTGGATTTTGCAAAAACCGACGAAGCCCTAAGAATCAGAACAACAGACAACGATATTTTCATAACATACAAAGGCCCTAAACTCAACAGCGAAGCCAAAACAAGAAAGGAAGTCGAAATGTCAATTGAAAGTGCCTCCAAGGCCAAGGACATTTTTGAAGAAATCGGATTTAAGGAAGTGCGCACCGTTCGCAAGAACCGCCAGTACTATACCTATGAAAACTTTGAAATTTCACTTGATGATGTTGAAGGGCTGCCTCCATATATGGAAATAGAAATAGCTCTTGACAACGGCCAGGAATACGATGAAGCCCAAAGCGAAATTTTCAGGCTTTTTGAAAAATTGGGCATCACAGATGGCTTTGAGAGAACCTCCTATATGGAACTTTTAGAAAACATTTTAAGTGACTAAACATAAATATAACATATTAAAATTTATTTGAAGTGATATATTGCAATACTTTATTAGTCATTATAACAAGGAAAGTGAAATAACTTTCCCAGAAGATTTTATTATTTACGACACCACCCTAAGAGACGGTGAACAAACTCCTGGTGTCTGTTTTAGTCTTAGCGATAAATTGGAGATTGCAAGAAAACTGGATCAATTTAAAATTCATCAGATTGAAGCAGGTTTTCCGATTGTTTCTCAAAGGGAAAGGGAATCAGTAAAAGCAATAGCCAATGAAGGATTTGATGCCGACATTCTGGCACTGACAAGAACAAAACCTGAAGACATCGACGCGGCACTTGACTGTGACGTGGACGGTATCATCACATTTGTGGGAACCTCAGACATCCATCTTGACCATAAGATGCACATTACACGCCAGGACGCAATCAACCTCTGTGAAACCGCAGTGGATTATGCAAAAGACCACGGATTATACGTTGCATTTTCAGCAGAGGACGCAACAAGAACAGATATCGAATTTTTAAAAAGAATCTATTCAAAGGCTGAAGAATGTAAAGCCGACAGAGTCCACATAGCCGATACCACCGGTGCAATCACACCACAGGGAATTGACTATCTTGTAAGGGAGCTTGTCAAGGATTTAAAAATCAATCTTGCATTGCACTGCCACAACGACTTCGGACTGGCCGTTATAAACTCAATTACAGGAGTGCTTGCCGGAGCCAAAGGTATTTCAACAACCGTTAACGGCATAGGTGAAAGGGCAGGTAATGCTTCACTTGAAGAACTCATTATGGCTTTAAAAATCCTTTATGGCAAAGATTTGGGCTTTAAAACAAAATACATTACAGAACTGTCCAATCTGGTGTCAAAAGCAAGCGGACTTCCTATTCCATACAACAAACCTGTTGTCGGAAACAACGTCTTCAGACACGAATCAGGAATTCACGTTGACGCGGTTATCGAAGAGCCTTTATGCTATGAACCTTATGTTCCCGAACTTGTCGGACAGAAACGCCAGCTCGTTTTAGGCAAACATTCAGGATGCAGAGCCGTCAAGGCCAAACTGAACGAATGTGAACTTGAAGTAAGTGACGATGAGCTTATTGAAATTGTAAGGCAAGTCAAAAAGCAAAGGGAAGAAGGAAAATACATCAACGATAAGGTATTCAAGGAAATCGTCAAAAGCACTAAAAGGTAGATAACAATGAACATCACTGAAAAGATTCTTTCCAAAAAGGCAGGACGTGAAGTTACTCCCGGTGAAATCATAGAAATTCCTGTGGACCTTGCAATGTCCCACGACGGAACCTCACCGCCTGCAATAAAGACCTTCGAAAAGGTTGCCGAAAAGGTATGGGATCCTGAAAAGATAGCCATCATATTCGACCACAACATTCCTGCAAACACAATCGGTTCTGCGGAATTCCAGAAGGTCTGCCGTGACTTTATAAACAAGCAAAATATCACTAAAAACTTTATTCACGGAGAAGGAATCTGCCATCAGGTAGTTCCTGAAATGGGACTTGTCGAGCCTGGAAAAGTTATTGTCGGCGCTGACTCACATACATGCACTTACGGAGCTTTCGGCGCATTTTCAACAGGTATGGGGGCTACCGACCTTGCAATGGTATGGGCAACTGGAAAAACATGGTTTATGGTTCCGCAAGCTATAAAAATGGAAGTTGAAGGCGAACTGTCAAGCTACATCGCTCCAAAGGACATCATCCTTAAAATCATAGGCGAAGTCGGAATAGCCGGTGCGACCTACAAGACTGCAGAGTTCTGCGGTGAGACCATTGAAAACATGGGAGTTGAAGGAAGGGCAACCATGTGTAATATGGCCATCGAAATGGGTGCAAAAAACGGTATAATGGAACCTAACAGGGAAGTTATAGACTACATCTGTCAAAGAACCGGCAAAAAAGAGTCCGAGCTGAATGTAGTTAAATCAGATGCAGATGCCGTTTATGAAAAGGAAATGCACTTTGACATAAGCGACCTTGAACCGCAGATTGCATGCCCAAACGATGTCGACAATGTGGAAGACATCTCAAAAATAGAGGGAACATCCATAGACCAGTGCCTAATCGGATCATGTACCAACGGAAGGCTTTCCGATTTAAGGGATGCCGCAGAAATTCTCGAAGGCAAGCAAATTGACGATTCAATCAGACTTATAATCCTTCCTGCTTCAAGGGAAATCTACAGGCAGGCAATCCAATTAGGATACATCGACACATTCATGGATGCCGGTGCAATAATCTGCAATCCTGGCTGCGGACCATGTCTTGGAGGCCATATGGGAGTGTTATCAGAAGGCGAATCCTGCATTTCCACAACCAACAGAAACTTCAAGGGAAGAATGGGAGACCCTAAATCATTTGTATATTTATCAAACTCCAAAGTGGTTGCAGCTTCTGCACTTACCGGAGTCATTACCAATCCAAAGGATATCTAAGTGATTTAAATGACACTTGAAAAAAACGAAGCTAACAAAAGACTTATCGAAAAAGTACAGGAACTCGAAAAAAAACACGACGTAGAACTTTCAAACACACAGAAAATACTGCTGACAACCGACGGGTCAATTACTGCAATCCTTGACGTCTTATTCGGAAAAATCACATTGACCACCCTTGACCAGCATTTCGAAGATGCGGACACTAGCCATGCAAAGCTGGTAAATGTCAGCGAGGGTGAGGAAATCAACTTCAGAGAAGTGATAATGCATACCGATGAAAGACCACTTATATACGCGATTTCACACATCCCGTTAAAGAGATGCTCAAAGGACGTGTGCGCGGATTTAATTAGGGCAGATATACCTATTGGAAGGATTTTGAAAAATTATCATATCGAATCAAGACGTGAAATCCACAACATCTTCATTGAAAAGCCGAATGAAAGACTCAAAGAGCTTTTCAAAACCGATGAGGACATGCTTGCAAGAGATTATGTCATCATCAACAATGACGAAATCCTCATGTGGATTAAAGAAGTATTTCCAATATCTTATTTTAGGTGAATCAAATGGGTGTAAAGCTTAAGGATATAGTTGAACCGAAAACAATCAGTTTTAAGGATCTTGAAGGAAGGGTTGTCTCAATAGACGCATTCAACACTCTTTATCAATTTTTGTCAACAATCAGACAGAGAGACGGAAGACCGCTGAGCGATGAAAACGGAAACATCACTTCACATTTAAGCGGAATTCTTTACAGAAACTCTTCAATGATTGAAAAGGACATCAAGCCAATCTATATCTTTGACGGCCAGGCACCTGAACTTAAAAGCGAAACCCAGGCAAAAAGAAGAGAGGTCAGGGAAGAATCAGAAAGGATTTTCAAACAGGCTCTAAAAGAGGGAGATACCGAAAAGGCAAGAAAATTTGCAATGAGATCATCAAAGCTATCCCCGGAAATAATAGAGTCCTCAAAAAAATTGCTGACACTCATGGGAATTCCATATGTTGAAGCAAAAGGAGAAGGTGAAGCCCAGGCTGCGTATCTTGTTTCAAAGGGTGACGCGTATGCGGTTGCCTCACAGGATTATGACTGTCTGATGTTTGGAGCAAAAAGGGTTGTCAGAAACCTTGCCGTCAGTTCAAACTTGGGAAATCTCGAATACTATGAACTTAAAAGCGTACTGAGCCAGTTGAAAGTCACAAGAGAAGAGCTTATTGATATGGGAATTTTAATTGGAACTGATTTTTGTGAAGGTCTTAAGGGAGTGGGTGCAAAAACCGCACTGAAATTAGCCCATAACGGCCAGCTTAAAGAGAAATTGGCGGAACTTCAAAAGCAGTCAACCCATGATTTGGATGAAGTCCGCGAGATATTTTTAAACCACAACATCAATACGGATTATAAAATAAAGTGGGAAAAACCAAATCAGGACAAGATAATAGAATTCCTGTGCTATGAACATGGCTTTTCCGTAGACCGTGTGACCAAAGCAAGTGACAAACTCAAGAATTTAAGTTCATCACAAGGAAGCCTTGATGCGTGGTTTTAATCCTTAACCGCTTTTGCAATAGCTTCAGCCTGTTTTTCAATCATTTCTTTGTCATTAATTTCAAGCTGATGGAAAATGTAATTGGACAGCTCATGGGCATTGTTAATGAATCTGAATTTGAAATGGGATGATGTTGTAGAAACTATAATGGTTCCATACCCAAGTGCCTTACCGATTAAACCGTTGCTGAATGAAACTGTATCTATTTTAACGATTGGAGACTGCATCTGAACTGTAGAAATCAGACCGCATTTACCAAAGACCCTTTTGTTTGTTAAAATCAGATCAGTGTTTTTATAGGCTATGAATCTGATAATCAGCCATATCACACCAACTATCAAAATCGGATTAAAGATTAATCCTGTAACAAAACCGTAAGGTCCTAAATTTACCATCTCAATTATCCATATGATTACACCAAACACAGTCAGGATTGTCGGAACAATCAGGCATGCAGTGTTTATTTCGGATTTTTTAATTATCTCCTCGCCTTCAATCATCTCGATGTCGTACATGTTAAAAATGCTGTTGTTCTGTGGTTTTCCATTAAGCTTATAGCCGCATTCATTACAAAAAACAGAACCTTCTTCAAGCTCTGCGCCACAATTCTTACAGTATCTCATTGAATCACCGGTATTATTTTTATTACACACACTATATAAACACTATTAATACCAAAAAACATATTTAAATAGTTTAAAATCAAGATAATTACTTGGGTTTTAAATATTAGATATTACTTACAATCTACCACCACACGCTCTCAGATTGTAATAAACACATTTAATAGCATAAGGGAACGCTATTCCATATCTAATATATTTTATAAAATCCTTGGTGTTGATGGTTTCTCACCACCACAAAACCCGGAAGCCATCGATGCTTAAAATTCAATATGGTGGAAAATCCTCACCGAAAACTTTTTTTGCATACTTAACAGCCAGCTCAACCTGAGGCGCATAATCCTTAAGCATCTGTTTTTCAAAATATTGTCTTGAAGGAGACTTTAAAATAAGCTTTAACAAATCCTCATAAGTTCTGCAGGCCATTTCCATATTGAAATCATATTTCTCAATGATTTCGGGAGTCAGTTTTTCAAGGCAGGGAAATTCAAGTGTTTTGCATACTGTATCTGTTGAAAAATAAGTCATTCGAATCAGAGGAGATACTGATGAGACCAGAACATGATTGCCCAGTTTTATCAAAGGAGGAATTCCTGTTTTTATGTATCTCTCCATTGATGTGAGCTTTTCGTAGTTTTTCAGATTGTAGCAGTGAAGCTCTGTGTAAAA
>OMSA01000135.1 GCA_900313645.1 uncultured Methanobrevibacter sp. | reverse complement strand
TGCTAGGTATTGAAAGCGATTTTGACCATGAATCAGTTTCCGGTCATCATCACCACCATCATGACCATGGACATGACCATGGCCACGGTCACGGACATCATCATCACCACCATCATGACGATGAGGAAACATTCGAGTTTGACGGTGAAATCGTTTTGACCGACCCTCTCGGAATTGACGCACGTTTATACGAAATCATTAAGGACAGAGTTTCAGACAGCATGTAGGTCTGAAACAACCCTTTTCTTTTTTTGCTAAAATTTATTTAACTTGAAGTTTATACTAATATTCATGACCCTTAAAGTCTCGGATATTGGTGAGAAGGAATTAGTCAAATACATTATTGCCAATTCATGTGATATTACTCCCGATGATACTGCCGTCACCGGATTCGCGGATACAAATCTGATTTCAACATGCGACATGCTGATACAGTCAAGGCATTTTCCCGAAAACATGTCTTATTTTGACATGGGATTTAAGGCCGTTACAGTCAATGTAAGCGACCTTGCTGCAATGGGGGCCCAGCCGTTGGGATTTTTGCTTGCAATAGCTATTCCAAAGGATATGGAAATCGCTAATTTTAAGGAGATTATTGAAGGCGTTTTGAATGCCTGTAAACATTACGAAATTCCACTTATCGGCGGCGACGAGGCGTCTGAAATCATCATAACCGGAACTGCATTGGGCTTTTGTGACACTCCCCTTTTGAAGGACGGCTATGAAAAAGGCGATTTGATAGCCATTACGGGTAGCATTGGTCTTGCGGCGTTGGGTTTTGAGATGAAAACGTCAGACAATATCTACACCAAAAAGGCTTTAAAGCCTGAAGCTCGAATCAGGGAAGGCTTTGTTTTAAGGGATTATGCGACTTCCGCCACTGACATCACCGACGGGCTTGCAAGTGAACTGCATACCATCAAAAAGGACGGATACGGGTTCATGATTCATGAAAAGCTATTGAACATCTCTGATGAGTACAAGGCAACGGCCGAGGATTTGAATCTTGATTATCTTGATTTGGCCTTGCACATTGGAGAGGACTTTGAGCTTCTTTTCACGATTTCGGAGGAAAATCTTGAAAAATTGCCTGTGGAATGCATTGTAATCGGTGAGGTAACAGACAGCGATGCGGTTGAGATAACGCTTGAAAGCGGAGCTGTTGAAGAAATAAAAAACAGGGGCTATGAGCATTATGTTAGTGAGTAGTGAACTGTACAAGAAAAGTTCCAAAACCCAGAAAATCGATCTGTGCCAATTACTGCAAAATAGCCGAAGGCAAAGTTGGCGTGTGCAGACAGCACAAAAACATTAACGGCGAGCTATTTGACAAGTCTTATGGAATCGTTTCCTCATTGAGTCCGGACCCGGTTGAAAAAAAGCCTCTGAATCATTTTTTACCGGGGACTTTTACATATTCAATAGGGGGTTTTGGGTGCAATATGTCATGTCTGCATTGCCAGAACTATATGATATCACATGAGTATGATAAGAATTACATGGGAATTAAAATAACGCCAGAAGCGATTGTGGAAAATGCACTTAATTATAATTGTGAGTCAATTGCTTGGACCTATAATGAACCTACGATACACTTGCCTTTCAGCAAGAAAACCTCCCTTCTTGCAAGACAGAAAAACCTAAAGGTAATCTATGTGACAAACGGATATTTTTCACACAGGTCTCTTGAGGAAGTGCTGGGATTTGTGGACGCATTCAACATTGATCTCAAAAGCATGAGGGATGATTTTTACAAGAATGTCTGCGGCGCAGAGCTGGATATCGTTTTGGATAATATCCTAAGGATATATCGGGAAGGCAAACATTTGGAGATAACAAACCTGATAATCAACGGTTATAACGATACTGTTGAAGAAATAAGTGATTTATGTGATTTTGTCATCTCACAGCTCGGCCCTGAAGTGCCACTTCATTTTTCAAGGGCGTTTCCATACTATAAGATGAATGACATTTCACCGACCAGGCCCGAAATTCTTTATAAGGCACGTGAAATCGCGCTTGATAAGGGAATCGAGAATGTGCATCTTGGAAATATCTGATTTTAAAAAAAAGTAAAAAGATAGTTAGTTTATGTTTTAAGTGATTTGGTTGCATCAACACCGATTTTAGTGGTTGTTCCGTCACTTTCGGCAACTGGATCAAGGGATGAGCCTCGAACGTTAGGAACAATCATGATGTCACGGTCACCTTTGACACGTGTAGCTATTGCGTATTCCACGTCTTCGGCGTCAAACACGTCAACGTCAGTGTCGACAACTGTACAGTGCTTGAGTGAAGGGTGTGCAGAAAGTGCGGCCATAATTGCGTTTTTACCGTCACCTTCAGTCTGTTTGTTGATTGATACAACTGCATGCAGCCAGCAGCATCCGCCTTCTGTCAGGACAACGTTTTCAACGGTAGGAACCGCATTCTTAACGGCCTTGTAAATTCTAGGTTCCTGAGGAAGGCCCTGAAGAAGTTTGTGTTCAAATCCTGCCGGAACGATTGCATGATAGCATGGATTGTCCTTTTTGATGTGCATTTTTTCAAGATTGATTACCGGCTGGTCACGGATAATGTCATATGTGTCGGTCAAATCGACAAATGGTCCTTCGGCAACTGTTTCGGTGACTGAAATCTTTCCTTCAAGAATGATGTCGGCCTGAGGAACTTCAAGCTCTCCGCATTTTATAAGTTCAAGTTCTCCGTTCTTGAAAGCGTTTGCAACTTCCATTTCGTTATAGTCAATAGGTATTGAGGTTGTACTTGCAAGCAAAATTGCCGGATCCATTCCGATAGCTATTGCGATGTCCAAGTCCTCGCCGATTTCCTGTGCGTTCTGGAAATAGGTGTAAAGGTTTCTCGGAACGATTCTTATGACCAGTCTTTTGCTGTCAAGAACCATCATCCTGTGAATTGAAGCGTTCTGAATGCCGGTTTTAGGGTCACGTGCAAACACAACACCTGCGGTTATGTATGCTCCGCCGTCACGCTTGTAATGAGTCAGGATAGGAATTTTATCCAAATCAGCATCTGAAGTGTCATACTGTGAAAAATCAGTGAATTTTTCGACTTTGATGGGATTTTCCATAGCGTCTATAATTTTTTGGGTAATCTCTGACACTTCGCAGTTGATTGACTTTGCAATCTTTGCACGGGTGTTGCAGATTCCGGTGACAACAGGCATGTCATATCCTTCAACGTTTCTGACAACGACTGTGTCTTTCGGGTATTGCCTAAGCACCTTTGAGATTTCGTATGATGCTGAAAGCTCATCTGCAATTTCTATAATGTTTTCATCGTTGAGATTCATATTATCACTATAATGTTATTTTTTTGTCTTTTAATTTTTCAAGGACCTGCACAAAACCAGGATTGTCAATTGAAAGGATTTCTCCGGCTAGTACGGCCGCATTTTTACCATTGTTAATACCTACAGTTGCAACAGGAACTCCTGGAGGCATGCTTACCACGGTAAGTCTGTAATCGTCACCGTTTTCGTTTGTACATGGCACTCCAATCACCGGTCTTGCGGTAAGACCCACGATTCCTCCTGTAACCTGTGATGAGTTTGAACTTATGCCAATGAATATCTTGGCTTTTTTCATTGATTTTACGTAATTTGTGAATTTCTTGTTTGACCTTATCGGACAGACGACCTTTGTGTCATGTGTGATTTTAAGCCTGTCCAGGATTGCGGTGACCTTTTTGGCTGTTCCCATATCGGTTTGTCTTCCGACAATGATTGCCACTTCCGCATCCTTGTTTTTGCAGCATTCCTCTGCATCCTCGTCAATTTCGGCCTTGCTTATTTCAAGGTTTTTGATTCTCAAAAAGTCGTTTTCGATAAAAGGCCTGTCGATTGCCTGAACAATCTCCTCATTGCTGTTTATGACCTTCTGGGCATATTCCTTTCTAAGCTCAATGACTTTCTTGTGCACCTCATCATCATGAAGGCCTATAAACTGGGCTGCAAGTATTGCGGCATTGTCTGCCCTGTCGATTCCAACCGTTGCAATCGGAGACGGGTATGGCATCTGTATGATTGAATCGAGAGCGTCCATTCCCGCGGATTTCACATCGACCGGCACTCCGATAACAGGTCTTGGCGTATATGCTGCAATTGAGCCCGGCAAATGGGCGGCCAATCCTGCAATTCCTATAAAAACTTCTATTCCCGCATCAGTACCTTGCTTGACAATTTCACGGACAAGATTTGGTGTCCTGTGAGCTGATGCGATTTTTAAACTATACGGTATTTCTAATTTATCCAATATGTCCATTGACTTTTCCGCAATGGCAATATCTGATCCGCTTCCAAGAATAATCATTATTTTTGGTGTCATTTAAAAATCCCTTCTTATAATTTATAAACATTCAATATTTTATAAAAAGTTGTTAATATATTTTTTAAAATATTTCCTGGGGGTTGCAAAATTTCCTGCCGCTTCGAGTCGGGAGTGTTTTTTCAAAGGCAATTGAATAATGGGCGTATTATTTTTTAATTTTTTAAAAACATTTATAACTGTTCAATTAAAAATTTATTAGTGTAAAAATTATTAAACGGTGAATTTCAGTGTATTGGTTTTTGGTAATTATTGTATTTTTACTGGCCGGTATAAAAAGCGAGCAGCCCAAGAAATACCAGAAGGTTTCAGTAATTATTCCCGCCTACAATGAGCAGGACACTGTAGCCAAGGTCGTTGAAGTGGTTAAAAACGTTTCTATTGTGGATGAAATCATTGTTGTAAATGACGGCTCATCAGACAATACCGAAGCGGAGGCCATAAAAGCGGGAGCCCGCGTCATTAATCACGAGACAAACAAGGGTAAGGGTCAGGCGCTGTATACAGGATATAAGCAGGCAGAATGTGACATCATAGCATTCATCGATGCGGATATTTATAATCTTACTTCAGCCAAGGTATATTCAATGATCAAGCCTATTCTTGAGGGAAAAACCGATATCACCAAAACCAAATTTGCCCGCGAAAGCGGACGTGTTACTGAACTTACCGCAAAACCGCTTTTAAACTTTTTCTTCCCTGAAATTTCATTCGAACAGCCTTTAAGCGGTCAGTTTGCGGCACGTAAGGAAATACTTAAAAGAATTAATTTTGAAAGCGACTACGGTGTTGATGTAGGTATAGTTATTGACGCTGATGTGCTTGGAATTTCCATAATGGAAGTCGACATCGGTGCAATAGAACATGACATGTCTCCATTATCCGATTTGAATCTGATGGCTAATGAGGT
>OMSA01000007.1 GCA_900313645.1 uncultured Methanobrevibacter sp. | reverse complement strand
CCGATTGCAACTGTTGGAATGCTTATTGAACTTGTGATTTCATTTAAATCATCCTTAGTAATTGAAGGGGCATCATCCTTGGTTGCTGTTGGGAATACTGCTCCTGTTCCAATGTAATCCGCACCATCTGCTTCAGCTTTTTTAGCTTCTTCTATGGTGGATGCAGAGACACCTATGATTTTTTCTTCTCCCAGAATTTCCCGAGCCTTTCGAGCAGGCATGTCATCCTGGCCGATATGGACTCCGTCTGCATCGATAGCTATTGCTATATCAAGTCTGTCATTAATGAGAAGTGGAACATCATATTTGTGAGTAATCTCCTTGACTTTAAGAGCCAGTTCATAGAAATCCTTTGTGGAAGCTGTTTTTTCCCTTATCTGGACGATGCTGATTCCGCCTTTCAATGCTTCTTCAATGATGTTCAATATTTCCTCGTTTGTCTTGTCCTTATGGTCTGTGACAAGGTAGCATGTATAATCAATATCTTTCTTATTCATCCAATCATCTTTTAAAATTTTATTATATATTAATCACGCAGGTAATTGATAATCTTTTAAAATTATATTATTTTAAATTTATTAAATCTATTAAAATCATTTATAATATTTAATAATCTGTATGTTATTTAATTAGATGTCTATTTCATACAAATTAGCATTTTCAATTAAATCTTCCGCGGTTAACTTGTAAAGGTTATCAATCAGGAATGTTCTAAAGCTTCCGGTTCCCAGGTCGTTTTCACGGACTTTGGCTGCAGCTTTTTCTCCAGCTATTGCCATGAGCAGACTTGCTGAGACTGTTCCAAGAAGACCATCGTTTGCTCCAACATAGCTTCCAATGATTGTGGTCAGCATGCATCCGCTGCCTGTGATGCAAGGCATGATCTCATCGCCGTTTTCTATGGCAAAAGTTTTATTTCCATCAGATATGATGTCTATAGGTCCGCTTGCACCGACAGTGGTGTTTAATTCTTTTGCAAGTTCCTTTACAATGATTCCATTCTTCTTTAATGTTTCCTTGGAGATTATGTCGTCTGCTGCAACATCCACTCCCTTTCCGCTTTGGGATTTGCTGTCCTGCAGAATGTCCAATTCAATCAGATTAGCTATTGCCTTTATCTCGGACATGTTTCCCCTGATTGATTTGACATCGTAATTTAATACAAGATCTTTGATTAAATCGTTTCTAAGCCTGCTGATTCCAGCGCCTACTGGGTCGATAGCTATTGGGGTGCCTGTTTTGTTGGCATGTTCAGCTCCAGCCTTCATTGCCTTGATCTGTTCTTTTGAGAGTTTTCCAATATTGATTACCAGAACATCTGCCATGTCAACGATTTCAGCTATTTCTTCTTCATCGTCTGCCATGATAGGGGAAGCTCCTACAGCAAGAGCAGCATTGGCACAATCATTTGTGGTTACAATGTTTGTAATGCAATGTGTCAGTGGATTTTTAGCTTTTACATTTTCCATAGCATCTTTGATTGCATCTAAAATTTCCTGAGCGGTTTCATAAGTTATATTTTCTTCTGACATTTTATCATTCTTTAATTTTTTAAATTGTTTTTGGATATTCTATCCTCAATATATTATTCACATTAAAAATATTTAAATATAAGATATTATAACGCTGTTTTCCGATTTAATAATCGGATTGCTTAAATTGATGATTTGATTCGTGATGATTTGTGATTTTAAAATTCAGTTTTCCATTGAAGTTTTTAAAATATATATAATTATAATAGTAAACTATTTAAGTGATGTTTTACTAAAAGTTTAATGTTGAATATTTTATTTTTAAAATTTTTTCATAAAACTAATGCCTCGGTGGCTCAGTCTGGTAGAGCGCGAGACTTGTAATCTCGTGGTCGCGGGTTCAATTCCCGTCCGGGGCTTTTTTATGTACTTTTAATCACATAGTTTAATTTCAAATTTTTAAATGACGTAAATAGTAACATTTATATACTATTGTGATTAAAATAATTAATGTTGTATGGGACTGTAGGGTAGCTTGGTCATCCTTTGGGCTTTGGGAGCCTGAGACTCCGGTTCAAATCCGGGCAGTCCCATTCCTACCCGCCTTAGCTCAATTGGCAGAGCGTTGGACTGTAGATCCAAATGTTGCTGGTTCAAGTCCGGCAGGCGGGATTTCATTATTATAATTTTGATTCCTCTACTTAAGAATTTTAAAGCGTTTTTTATCTAAAATTATAGTTTTATTTAATCAAATTTCTTTTTAGAAGGATAATCAAAACCTTTATATATAGTGATGTACATAATTATTAGTACTGAGTCAATTCTTATTGCTCAAGGTAAATGCCTTGGTGGTGTAGGGGCTATCATGTGGGCCTGTCGAGCCCGCGACTCGGGTTCAAATCCCGGCCAAGGCGCTTAACTTTTTAAGTTAAGAGATAGCCAAATTAATTTCATTTGTAATCAGGGCCCGTAGCTCAGTCTGGCAGAGATCAGGGCCCGTAGCTCAGTCTGGCAGAGCGCTTGGCTTTTAACCAAGCGGCCGCGGGTTCAATTCCCGTCGGGCCCGCTCTGATTTTTTTTATTTATTTCAATTTAACTAGAATTAACTTTTTCATTATATTTTTTTCGTTTAGTTAATCAAAGATCAATTTAAATTTCCAATCATTTAAATTTAGAATGGTATTCTAGTAGAATTTTAAGGATTATAATAGGTAATTGAGGGGTATTAGGAATTTTTATTTTTATGAGTGGCTGCTTTTTGTTTTAGAAGGGCTTAGTCGTTAATATCTTTTTTTTTACTTGTTTGAATTCAATTCTATGATATAAAAAGTATGAACAAGGTATAATCAGTTAATTTAATTTTTTAGTTAAAAATTTTTATTCCAATGGAATAATTTAAAATTATCTTCAAATTGGAGGAATATTTTGAAATTTGATATATTAGAACATGAAAGTGTTCCAGAACATAAAATTTTAACTGAAGAGGAAGTTGAAGAGATTTTTAAAAATCTCGACTATGACAAATATCAGCTTCCAAGAATAAAAGCGGATGATCCTGTAGTTAAAGCTATAGGCGCTGAAGAGGGTGATGTTTTACAAATCACAAGAGATAGCGAGACTGCAGGAACCTTTGTAACTTACAGGTTTGTAAATGGTTTTAGAAACGATAAATAATCTTATTTGGATTAATCTGCTTTAGTTTACTTATTGATGAATTTTAGTGATTATTTTAATTTATTGCTTTGGATTTTAGTTTTTGCTAATGCTTGTTGATGAATTTTAGTGATTATTTTAATTTATTGCTTTGGATTTTAGTTTTTACTTAATATTTTATCAGTAGATTTTAGCGACTTATTCCGATTGATTAGTTTTTAAAAATCCATAATGCTAATTCGCTTTTATTTGCGAAATATGATTTATTAATTTGCTTTTTATAATATTATATTCGGAGAAATTAGATGAAGGAAAAGACATGGAGTCTAGTAGACTCATTTTTTGACAGTTATAACTTAGTAGACCATCATATTAAGTCTTATAATGATTTTGTCGACAATCGTATTCAAAAAATCATTGACATAAGTGAACCAATTGAATTGGAAGATGAAGATGGCACTAAAATAAGACTTCAAACAGGAAAGCTCAGGATTGAAAAGCCATTTACTCGAGAAGCAGATGGTTCCAACAGAGAGATTTTCCCAACTGAAGCAAGACTTAGAAATTTAAACTATTCCGCTCACATGTATCTTGAAATGAGATTGAAAAGAGATGATGAGGATGAAGTGCCACCATTTGAAGAAGTATATATTGGAGAACTTCCTTTAATGCTCAAATCCAACATCTGTCACTTGCATGGTCTTAATAAAGAAGAATTGCTTGAAAAAGAGGAAGACCCTCAAGATCCTGGCGGATATTTCATTGTAAACGGTTCCGAGAGAGCTGTTGTAACAATGGAAGAGATTGCGCCAAACAAGATCATACTGGAGCAAAAGCCTGAGGAAGTTGAAGACAGGCATGCTAAAGCCATAGTAACTTCAATTAGAAGTGGTTTCAGAGCAAGAATTACTTTGGAATACAAAAAGCCACGTAAAAGCGGTGTCTTCTTAAGAATTTCATTCCCTTATGTTCCTGGCGAGATTCCTCTTGTAATCCTGCTTAGAGCTTTAGGCTTATCCACAGATGAACAGATTATTACAAAAATCTCAGACGACTTTGATTTCCAGATGTGCATTGCAGATGACATCCAGGTTTCAAACGATGACTTGAATACAGATTCCGCTGAAATGGCCGAAATGTCCAAGGAAGAAAGAGAGGAATATCTGAGAGTTGCCGCTATCCGTTACATAGGTAACCGTGTTGCAAAAGGAATGACCGAGGAATACAGAATCAAGCGTGCGGAGGATGTCATTGATAAATACTTGCTTCCTCATATGGGAACAGAATCTGAAAACAGAGAAGCTAAAGCTATCTACTTAGCTGAAATGACTGAAATGCTGCTTCAAGTAATCGAAGGTCAGAGAAAACCTCACGATAAGGACCATTACACCAATAAGAGACTCAGAGTCTCCGGAGACTTAATGGAAGACTTATTCAGAGTTGCTTTCACCTCATTAACTCGTGATATGAGCTACCAGCTTGAGAGAAGCTTGTCCAGAGGAAAAGAGCTTTCAATCAAACAGGCAGTACGTAGTGATGTCTTAACTGAAAACATCAAGCATGCAATCGCTACAGGTAACTGGGTAGGTGGAAGAGCAGGTGTAAGCCAGCTTTTAGACAGAGTAAGTTACATGGCTACACTTTCACATTTAAGACGTGTGGTATCACCTCTTACCAGAAGCCAGCCTCACTTTGAAGCAAGAGACTTGCACCCTACACAGTTCGGTAAGATCTGTCCTAATGAAACTCCTGAAGGACCAAACTGTGGACTTGTAAAGAACCTTGCTTTAATGTGCAAGATTTCCGAAGGATTTGACAAGGATGATGTTGTAAATATCATCAAAACCATGGATTATCTGGATGAAAGTGAAACTTCCGAAGGAATAAAGACAAAAATCTATATCAATGGTGAATTGATTGGAAGCTGCTATCGTCCTGAAGAATTCACTGTGGAAATGAGAAATAAAAGACGAGCTGGTGAAATCTCAAATGAGATGAACATCACATATTATGAAGACAACCATGAGATTTACATCTTCACAGATCCTGGAAGAGCTAGAAGACCTCTCATTCTTGTTGAAAATGGTGAGTCCAAACTCACTTCCGATATTTTAGAGAGTGTTGAATCCGGCGATATCAAATGGGATGAATTATTCGAACTTGGTGTTTTAGAATACCTTGATGCTGAAGAAGAGGAAAACTCCCTTATCGCAATGGATGAAGATCACTTGACTCCTGAGCACACACACCTGGAAATCGACCCATCTACCATGCTGGGTATTTGCGCAGGTATTATTCCGTTTTCAGACCACAACTCATCTCCAAGAAACACAATGGAAGCAGGTATGACAAAACAGGCATTGGGATTATATGTATCCAACTATGCATTCCGTACCGATACCCGTGCCCACTTGCTCCACCACCCTCAAGTTCCTATGGTGAAAACAAGAATCATTGATGCTACAAATTATGATAAAAGGCCTTCAGGTCAGAACCTGGTAGTCGCTTTGATGTCTTATGAAGGATACAACATGGAAGACGCAATGATTTTAAACAAGTCCTCTCTTGAGAGGGGAATGGGAAGAAGTTCCTTCTTCAGATCATATGAAGCATCTGAAAGACGTTATCCTGGAGGACAAGTGGACAAGTTCGAAGTTCCTGAGAAAGGGGTTAAAGGATATCGCAGCGAAGACGCATATGAACATCTTGACCCTGCAGACGGTATTGTAAGCCCTGAAAAACGCGTTGAATCAGGTGATGTTTTAATAGGTAAGACTTCTCCTCCAAGGTTCCTGGAGGAAATCGATGAGTTCGGTACCGTCGGTGAGAAGAGAAGAGAATCCTCAGTAACTGTAAGACATGGTGAAAAGGGTATCGTTGATGCTGTATTGCTTAGTGAAACAGTTGAAGGAAACAAATTGACCAAAATAAGAGTTAGAGAATGCAGACAACCTCAATTCGGTGACAAGTTCGCATCAAGACACGGTCAGAAGGGTGTTGTAGGTCTTATATTATCTCAAGATGACATTCCATTTACTGAAGACGGCGTAGTTCCTGATATCATTGTAAATCCTCACGCTATTCCATCAAGAATGTCTGTAGGACAGGTATTGGAAATGGTTGCAGGTAAGGCAGGATGTCTGGAAGGTCACCGTGTAGACGGTACTCCTTTCCAAACCAATATTACAGATGAGTTTGACCCTGACAATGACAAGGAATATAACACCGTAGAAGACTTGATCAAGGACCAGCTCTTCAAAAACGGATTTGAAACTGCAGGATGCGAATCACTCTACAATGGTGTGACCGGTGAGCGTATTGAAGCTGAAATCTTCGTTGGAGTGGCTTATTACCAGAAATTACACCACATGACAACTGATAAGGTATATGCTCGTTCCACTGGACCTGTTCAAGTACTTACCCGCCAGCCTACTGAAGGTAGAGCCCGTGAAGGTGGTCTCAGGTTTGGAGAAATGGAAAGAGATTGTCTTATTGCCCACGGAGCTTCATTGTCACTTTTAGAAAGACTCTTATATGAGTCAGACAAGTACGAGGCAGTTGTGTGCAATGACTGTGGAATGCTGGCAGTCAAGGAAAAAGGCACTAATGAAACACACTGTCCAATTTGTGGAGATTCTGAAACTTTCCCAATTGAAATTTCATATGCTTACAAATTGTTATTGGATGAACTTAAGAGTTTATGTATGTTCCCTAAATTAGTATTAGGAGATAAAGCATAAAACAGGTATTGAAAAAATTTTTTAAGGAGTCAATATTTTGAAAGGAATTATTAAAAAAATTAATAATCTTGCTTTTGGTTTGATGTCACCAGAGTCCATTAGAAAAATGTCTGTTGCTAAGATTGAAACTCCGGATACTTATGATGAGGATGGTTATCCTATTGATGGAGGATTAATGGACCGTCATTTAGGCGTTATCGACCCAAGTTTAAAATGTCAGACCTGTAATGAGAAAGGTGGAGACTGTCAGGGTCACTTTGGTAGAATAGACCTTGCAAGACCGGTTATTCATGTCGGTTACGGTGATGACATTCACAAGATCCTTCGTTCTGTATGCAGCGAATGCGGCCGCATTCTTTTAGAGGATGACGAGATTGAAAAATGCACTGAAGAGATTAGAAATCTCAAGGCAAGAGGAGAAAACCTGGATGAGTATCTCAAAGAAGTCTTCAAGAACTGCAAGTCCAAGAAGGACAAGGATTATGAAGTCTGTCCTCACTGTGGAGCATTGCAGAAGGACCTTAAGATAGACAAGCCAACCACATTTGTTGAAGTCATAAAATATGACGAGGAAGGAAACCGTCTGAGTGATGACCGTGACAGGAACATAACTGAAGAGTACAGGCTTACTGCAAGTGAAGTCAGAGCAAAACTTGAAAACATCACTGATGAAGATGCTTATGTTTTAGGCGTTGACACCACTAAAGTAAAAGGAAAATACATAGCACGTCCTGAATGGATGGTTTTAACCGTGCTTCCAGTTCCTCCTGTAACTGTAAGGCCGAGCATTACCCTGGATACAGGTGAACGCTCAGAGGATGATCTCACCCACAAATTGGTTGATATTCTGAGAATCAACCAGAGACTGGTTGAGAATATGGATGCAGGTGCTCCACAGCTTATCGTTGAAGATTTATGGGAACTGCTTCAGTACCATGTGACAACCTACTTTGATAATGAAGCAAGCGGTGTTCCTCCTGCAAGACACAGATCAGGAAGACCTCTTAAAACACTCACCCAAAGATTGAAAGGTAAGGAAGGCCGTTTCAGAAGCAATTTATCTGGTAAAAGGGTTAACTTCTCAGCCCGTACTGTTATCTCACCAGACCCTAACATTTCCATCAATGAAGTCGGTGTTCCTGAAATGATTGCAAGAGAGGTTACTGTGCCTATCTATGTAACTGACTGGAACTTCAAAGACCTTTATAAAATGATCTGCAGAGGTCCTGAAAGCGAATTCGTCGATGAGAATTTTGTTCAAACAGAAAAGAACGCCCTTATTCAGGAATTCCCAATCAAGGAAGACAACAAGGATGCAATCATTGCAAATATCAAGAAGATCGTCAAGGACAACGACAAGCTTGACATGGCTGAACAGACCAAGATAAAGGTTTATATTGATGATAAATTGTATCAGGTTCCTCAATTGACTGTCACTAACTTCAAAACCGAGGAAGAAAAAGCGAAGAAAGAGGAAATCAACAAGATTATCACAGATATCATCTTTGAAGAGATTAAAAACTCCTTCAATGAAGGCAGAAGTTCAAAATACCAGCCTGGTGTTAACTATGTGATTTCCGAAGACGGCCGTAAGAGAAAGCTCTCAAAAGATAACAGATGCGTCATTGCAAACATGCTGAAGCGTGGAGACGAGGTTTTAAGACATCTCAAAGATGGAGATATTGTCTTATTCAACCGTCAGCCTTCACTTCACAGAATGAGTATGATGGCCCATGAGGTAAGGGTGCTTCCTTACAAGACCTTCAGACTCAACCTTTGTGTATGTCCTCCATACAATGCGGATTTCGATGGAGACGAAATGAACATGCACGTCTTCCAAACCCCTGAAGCCAGAGCAGAGGCAAAATCCCTGATGAGAGTTCAGGAACACATTCTATCTCCTCGTTTCGGTGGTCCTATCATTGGAGCTATTCACGACCACATTTCCGGAGCTTACCTTTTAACTAGAAGAGGAATGAAATTCCCTGAAGACGAGGCTTTCCAAGCTATTAGAAAATCACATCTTCTCGGCAATCCTTATGTGGATAAGAAGCATCTCAAACGAAAAGGCAGAGACTGGACAGGTAAAGAGTTGTTCTCCCTGCTGCTGCCAGATGATTTGAACATGAACTACAAGGCGGAAATCTGTCGAAAATGTGATGTATGTAAAGGAGAAGACTGCCAGTACGATGCTTATGTTGTCATCAAGGACGGGGAGCTTGTATGCGGTGCAATGGACGAATCAGCATATGGTTCATTCTCAGGTCAGATTCTTGACCGCATTGTAAAGGAATATGGTGCCGACCGTGCAAAAGAATTCCTTGACCGTTCCACAGACCTTGCCATCTGGGGAATCATGAAGACTGGTATTACCACCAGTATCAACGATGAGGATATTCCAGAAGAGGCTACCGAACGTATCGAGGCTCACTTGGATAATGCTGAGCGTGAAGTAGACAAGCTGATTCGCAACTATGAAGAGGGATTCCTGGAAGCATTGCCAGGAAGAAGCCTTGAAGAGACTTTGGAAATGCGTATCGTGCAGGTTCTTGGTGAAGCAAGGGACTCCGCAGGTGTAATCGCAGAAGAGTTCTTTAACATGGACAGTCAGGATGAGGAAGGTAATCTCGACGAAGACAATATGAACCTCATCAATCACTCTGTGGTAATGGCTCGTACAGGTGCAAGGGCATCCTTATTGAACCTTGCCCAGATTAGTGCTTGTGTAGGACAGCAATCCGTTCGTGGTGGACGTATTGAAAGGGGATACCTTAACAGGCCTCTTCCTCACTTCAAGAAATACGAACTCGGGGCAAGAGCAAAAGGATTCGTTCACTCCTCATACAAGGAAGGCCTTGATCCTATTGAATTCTTCTTCCACGCAATGGGAGGAAGAGAAGGTCTTGTAGATACCGCGATTCGTACAGCTCAATCAGGTTACATGCAGAGAAGACTTGTAAATGCTCTTGAGGATTTAACTGTAAATAATGATGGTGTTGTTCACGACAACCATGGACAAGTTGTTCAAACTGTATTTGGTGAAGATGGAATAGACCCTGCGAAAAGTGATTTCGGTAAGGTGGCAAACCTTGACAAGATCATTGATGAAATGAGGGTTAAATCAGCACAGGATGGTAAATAAGGAGGCAATTTTATGGTGGAAATGAATGAAGCAATAGAAATAGTTCAGGAAGTATTGGAAAACAATAAAATTGACTTTCCTAAGAAATACATTGAAGATTTGGCATCAGCTTATATCAGAAGAGACCTGAGTGATGATGAGTTGAATGAACTTGTGCTCAAGGTTCAGGAAGCATATGAGCGTGAACATATCGAAGCCGGTGAGGCTGTAGGTACTGTTGCAGCTCAGTCTGTAGGAGAGCCGGGTACTCAGATGACCATGCGTACTTTCCACTACGCGGGAGTAGCTGAGTTAAACGTAACTCTCGGTCTTCCAAGGTTGATTGAGATTGTGGATGCAAGACAAAAAATCTCCACACCTACCATGGACATTTACTTCGAACCTGAATACAAGGATGATGAGGACTTTGTCAGAACTTTAGCAAACAGAATCGGTAAAAGCACACTGAATGACATATTGTCCTATTTCAAATTGGATTATGCAGGAATGGCTGTTAATGCAGTAATCGACGAGAAAAAGATTGAAGACAGAAAATTGGAATATGACGACATAATTGAAACTATTCAAAAACACTTCAAGGATGCAGTCATTGAGGACAACAATTTGACTATTGGTGTTAAAACAGATAAGGTAAAACATCCGATTAGAGAGCTCAGGCTTCTCGGTGATAAAGTTCGTGACTTGCAGATCAGTGGTAAGAAGGATATCGGAAAAGTTATTATTCGTAAGGCTGAAATCGGCCCTAATGAAACTGAATTCGTCATGCACACTGAAGGATCCAACCTCAAGGACATATTCAAGGAAGAGGGAATTGATAAGAAACGAACCACTACCAACAACATTCATGAGATTGAAATGGTTCTTGGTATTGAGGCAGCACGTAATGCCATTGTTCAAGAATTGAATAAGACCTTGTCCGAACAGGGTCTTAGTGTGGATATCAGGCACATCATGCTTGTTGCAGACATGATGACTTCCGAAGGTATTGTAAAATCCATCGGTCGTCATGGTATCAGCGGTCAAAAATCAAGTGTGCTTGCACGTGCAGCCTTTGAAGAAACTGGAAAACACTTGCTTCACGCAAGTCTCCGCGGTGAAACAGACGGCTTGAATGGTATCATAGAGAATATTATCATTGGTCAGCCTATACCACTCGGTACCGGTTCAGTCAGTGTTACCATGAAACCAGACGCATATGAGTAAACACGCAAAATTTTCAAAAATAAGTTATAATTAATTTTATAACTTTTTTTTCTTTTTTTGAAAAATTTATATTTTTTTTAATTTGAAAAAATAGTATGTTTTTTTTGAAAAGGTAATATGTTTTTTTTAATTTGAAAAAGTAGTGTTTTTTTATTTGAAAAAATAGTATTTTTTAATTTGATAATGCAAATGCTTATTTTTTTAAGTGCAAATTTTTTGGAAATTTTTAATTCAGTCTTTTTTTTTAAAATGTGAAAATTAACAAATTATATATATGATAATTATCATAATTATAAAGTAATAGTTTAATTAAGCTATTTGTTATTATATTTTTTATTTAATTTTTAATTAAATCTTAAAAATTCTAATTTTAAATTTTAATTATTTAATGTTTTAATTATTAATGTTTATATTATATTAAATTAATAGCACTTACTTTATTAATCTATAAACCCAACTCTCTGATGAGAGTATTTTTTCTAATCAAAATTTAGGAGGCAGATGATGGACGTAGAAAGAGGAATAAGGGTTGCAGTAGACACAGGTGATGTCACACTCGGCTCTGAAAAATCTATTCAATCTTTGAAATTAGGTAAAGGATTACTTGCAGTTGTTGCAGCAAACAGCCCAAAAAGTATCTTAGAAGATGTTGAATACTATGCAAATCTCTCTAACATACCTTACATTGTCTACGAAGGTACCAGTGTTGAATTAGGTTCTGTATGCGGTAAGCCTTTCACTGTAGCTACTTTAATAGTCAACGATCCAGGAGATTCTACTATATTAGAAGTAGTGGGGTAGATTTTTGTGTCTATTAAATTTAATGCAAACGAAATAAGGTATATTGCTCTTTTCGAGAGCATGACCGGCGCAATGGTAAAGGACTGCATCATTGACGACGAACTTTCCAAAGTTACATTCGTTGTTAAAAACGGTGACATGGGACTTGCTATTGGTAAAGGCGGAAGCACCGTAACCAAAGTTAAAAGAGCTGTGGACAAAGGCGTGGAGATTATTGAGTATAATGAAGATCCTGCTCAGTTTATTAGAAACATTCTCTCTCCTGCCGAACTTAAATCCATCAAGGTTATTCAAAAGGAAGGTCAGGACAAGATTGCAATTGTAAATGCCGATTCTTCAAATAAGAGAATAGCTATTGGTAAAAACGGTGTAAACATAGAAAGAGCAAAATTACTTGCTAAAAGGCAACATGATATAAGCAATATTATTTTAAAATAAACTGTTTATTGGATATCAAATATCAGTGTTTTATTTTAGATAATATTAATATGTTGTTTTTTTAATTTTTGTTTTATCGCAAATAATTTTATATCATCTTTTAGATGATTTATTGGATATTCTTTGGATTTATTAGTCATAACTTATCACCTCCTTTAGATAGTTTTTTTGCGTTTTATAAAATTCCAAAGATTATCCTTTTTTCTATTTTTTTTATTGTGTTTATCTTAAAAATTTCAAAATGATTTTTTTTATAATGATGAAAAAACCAAACATTTATTAATATAGATAAACTAATATAGTGTTATAATAGGTTATATTATAGAAAAATTAATATTTTATTTTTATTTTCGTATTAGTTTTCATAATATTATTGCTATAATTTATTCATTTGACTTAAACTATTAGCTACTGTGTGCATTTTTGCTATGGTTTACATATAGCCGCCTATATATATTTAGATAAATTCACATTGATTGAAAATTAAAATGCTTAATTTATTTTGATTTTCAGATGTTTTCAATGTATTTTTTTATTTATTTCACATCCAGTTAGTGATAACGCTATCTCATTTGGTGGAATGATAAATAATTTGTCTTAATAAATTGATATTTTTCAATGCAAAATATCTAAAAATATGATTATGATCTTATTGTGCTGATTATAATCGTTATTATTAATTTAACGAACCGGTATTCGTATTTTTTAAATTCAATAGTTAATTAGCTAGTTTGCTCAAGAACTAGCTTCATGAATATTGGTTTTTATTATTGGAAATAAAGATTTTATAACTTTATCCTGTTGTATGGAAGTTTTAATTGCTATCATGTTATGGGAAGATTTAAATCAAAACCAATCACTTTGATTTAAATAGCGCTCTTATGGTTTAGCTGGAGTGAGTAATGAATGGATATGATAGTAAATTGCAGCGGTGGATTTCCATATATCAAGTATAATTATATCAATCTTATTCATTTATTCTAAAACGACGTTTTGTCTTAAAATAAAGAGGAAGAATAAATATGCCAGGACTTTTTGCTGCTAAAAAGCTTAAGAAAAATCGACAAAATTTTAAATGGAAAGACGTAGACTACAAAAGAAGAGCTTTACGTTTGGATGTAAAAGCAGACCCTCTAGAAGGGGCTCCTCAAGCAAGAGGAATTGTAATTGAAAAAGTGGGAATTGAAGCAAAACAGCCTAACTCCGCTATCCGTAAATGTGTACGTGTACAATTAATCAAAAACGGAAAACAATTAACTGCTTTTGCACCAGGTGACGGTGCTATCGGATTTATCGATGAGCACGACGAAGTTATGATTGAAGGAATCGGTGGACCATCCGGAAGATCCATGGGTGATATCCCTGGAGTACGTTGGAAAGTAAGTAAGGTAAACAACGTTGCATTATCCGAAATGGTAAGTGGAAAAATCGATAAACCAGTAAGATAATTGAGGTAATAATATGGCAAAAGTATTTAACAAATGGGACCTTGATGAAGTAGAAGTAACTGATGAAGGTTTAAAGAGATACATCTGCTTGGATGACACTATCGTTCCTCACACTTTAGGAAGACATGTAAAAAGACAATTTGCAAAATCCAATGTTTCCATTGTTGAAAGATTAATCAACAAGATGATGAGAACCGAAAGAAACTCCGGTAAAAAGAACAAGGCTTACAACACTGTAAGAGAAGCTTTAGAAATCATCAACAAAAGAACAAAACAAAATCCTGTTCAGGTTTTAGTTAAAGCAGTGGAAAACACTTCCCCTCGTGAAGAAACCACACGTATCAGATATGGTGGTATTGGATTCCAAGTTGCTGTAGATATTGCTCCTCAAAGAAGAGTTGACTTATCCTTAGGATTCTTAACCAGAGGAACAATGCAATCCGCATTCAAAAACAAAAGATCTCTTGCTGAATGTTTAGCTAATGAAATCATCTTCGCTTCAGAAGAGGATACAAGAAGCTTCGCTTTACAGAAGAAAGAGGAAAAAGAAAGAGTTGCAAAAGCAGCACACTAATTCGCTGCTTGAAGTTGATAATCATGCAGGGACCTTTGGAGTTCTTGCAGGATTGTTCTCAACTTTCTTAAAATTCATTCAATATGGATTCCATATTGATATTTTTAATTTAGACTTATAAAATTAGAAACACATAAAAAATATATTAATATTATTAGGTGATTACGTGAGTAGACGAGACAAAATGATTGGTAAAATCAAAGACTTAATGTACGAGCCTGAACATATCAGAAACATTGGTATTGCCGCACACATTGACCACGGTAAAACCACTTTATCTGACAACCTTCTCGCTGGTGCAGGTATGATTTCCGAAGAACTTGCAGGAGATCAGAGATTCTTAGATTTTGATGAACAGGAACAAGCTCGTGGTATTACTATTGATGCTGCAAACGTATCCATGGTACACGAATACAAAGGCGAAGAGTATCTTATCAACTTGATTGACACTCCAGGACACGTTGACTTCGGTGGAGACGTAACTCGTGCAATGAGAGCTGTAGACGGTGCAGTAGTAGTTGTATGTGCTGTAGAAGGAGTAATGCCTCAAACTGAAACTGTACTCAGACAGGCTTTAAGAGAAAAAGTAAAACCTGTATTGTTCATCAACAAGGTTGACAGATTAATCAACGAAGTAAAATTAGGTCCTGAAGAATTAAGTAACAAATTCATGGACATCATTCTTGAAGTTAACAAATTAATCAGAAACATGGTTTCCAAAGAGGAAAAAGATGCTTGGCAAGTAGATGTAACCGATGGAAGTGTAGCATTCGGTTCAGCATACCACAACTGGGCTATCAACATCCCAACCATGCAGGAAACAGGTATCAACTTCAAAGACATCATTGATTACTGTAACGCTGACAATCAAAAGGAATTAGCTCAAAAAGTACCATTATCCGATGTATTGCTTGGTATGGTAGTAGACCACCTTCCTTCTCCAAAAGTAGCTCAGGAATACAGATGTCCTAACATCTGGGAGGGAGACTTGGAAAGCGCTGCTGGTAAGACCATGGTTTCAACCAGTCCAGATGGTCCTTTAGCTGTAATGGTAACCAATGTGACTGTGGACAAGCATGCTGGTGAAGTAGCTACCGGTAGAGTATACGGTGGTACTGTACAGCAAGGTTCCGAAGTATATCTCGTAGGCAGTCACGCTAAATCCAGAGTACAGCAAGTAGGTGTCTACTTCGGTCCTGAAAGAGTTCCTACAGAAACAGTTCCTGCTGGTAACATTGTATACATTACCGGAGCAAAAGGAGCTACCGCAGGTGAAACAATCTGTTCTCCTGATGCAAAAATCAAGGAATTCGAAGGATTAGACCACATTTCCGAACCTGTAGTTACTGTAGCTGTGGAAGCTAAAAACACCAAGGACCTTCCAAAACTTATTGAAGTATTAAGACAAACTGCTAAAGAAGACCCTACCGTTCACGTTAACATTAATGAAGAAACTGGTGAACACTTGATTTCAGGTATGGGAGAACTTCACTTGGAAGTTATCGGTGTAAGAATCAACAACAAGGGAGTTGACATCAAAACTTCAGAACCTATTGTTGTATACAGAGAAACTGTTGCAGGAAGAACTGCAAGTCCTGTAGAAGGTAAATCCCCTAACAAGCATAACAGATTATACCTTGAAGTCTCACCTCTGGAAGATGAAATGTTCCAGGCATTACAGAATGGTGACATCAAAGAAGGAAAAATCAAATCCAAGGAAGAAGCTCAACAATTCATGGACCATGGCCTTGACAAGGAAGAGGCTAGAAGAGTATGGGATGTTTACAACAAATCCTTATTCATCAACATGACCCGTGGTATCCAATACCTGGATGAAATCAAAGAGCTTGTTATTGAAGGTTTCGAATCCGCACTTGAAGAAGGACCAGTTGCAAACGAAATTGCAATGGGTATGAAATTCACCCTTGTGGACGCAAAACTTCACGAAGACGCAGTTCACAGAGGACCTGCTCAAATTCTGCCTGCTATCCGTAATGCTATCAAAGGTGGTATGATGATGGCTGACCCAACACTCCTTGAACCTGTTCAAAAGGTTTTCATTAACACCCCAACAGATTACATGGGATCCTGTACCAAGGAAATCTTAAACAGAAGAGGTCAAATCATCGACATGCCTACTGAAGGTGACATGGTAAATATCGAAGCTAAAGTACCTGTAGCAGAAATGTTCGGTTTCGCTGGAGATATCAGATCCGCAACTCAAGGTAGATGTTTATGGTCTACTGAAAACTCTGGTTTTGAAAGATTGCCAAGAGAATTGCAATCTCAAATCATCAGACAAATCAGAGAAAGAAAAGGATTATCCCCAGAACCATTTGGTCCTGATCACTATTTAGGATAATCAAGTAAAATTCATATTTAAATTTTTTATTTAATAAGGAATTATTGATTTGTAATCGATTTGACTCATTATAAATGGATTTAATTCCTTTTTCATATTTCTTTAATATATGGTAATCTTTTAAAAATGATGCAAATACTTTATATATTAAAAGAAATATAATCATATACATATAGTTGAGTATCTTAGATTACATGTGATTTATCTTATATATCGCATGTGATTTTTACCATGTAATTTTTACGTGTGAGTTATAAGATAGTCCTGATTTAAATATTCAACATCTGATAACTTAACTAATATTACTTAACTTATATGACTAATAAACAGAAATGAGGTTTATATAATGGCAAAAGCAAAAGAACATATTAACTTAGCATTTATTGGACACGTTGACCACGGTAAATCCACTTTAGTAGGACACTTATTATTAAAAGCTGGAGCTATCGCTGAACAACAATTAGATGATGGAGAAAACAAATTCAGATTTGTTATGGACAAATTAGGTGAAGAAAGAGAAAGAGGAGTAACCATCGACCTCGCTCACCAAAAATTCTCCACCAACAAATACGACTACACTGTTGTAGACTGTCCTGGACACAGAGACTTCGTTAAAAACATGATTACTGGTGCATCCCAAGCTGACGCAGCTGTACTCGTAGTAGCTGCAAACGACGGTGTAATGCCACAAACCAAAGAACACATGTTCTTATCCATGACTTTAGGTATTAAACAATTAATCATTGCAGTTAACAAAATGGATATGGAAGACTACAGTGAAGACAGATTCAACGAAGTAAAAGATGAAGTTTCCACCTTACTCAAATCCATTGGAAGAGATCCTAAAACCACTCCTTTCATCCCTCTGTCTGCATTTGAAGGAGACAACATCAAAGAAAAATCCGACAACATGCCATGGTACAAAGGCGACACTCTCATGGACGAGTTAGACAAATTAACCCCTCCTGAAAAACCTGTCGACTTACCATTAAGAATTCCTATTCAAGACGTATACTCCATCACTGGTGTAGGTACCGTACCTGTAGGAAGAGTAGAATGTGGAGTAATGAAACAAGGAGACAACGTTATCTTCGAACCTGCTGGAGTTTCTGGTGAAGTAAAATCCATCGAAATGCACCACGAACAATTCCCTGAAGCTGAACCTGGTGACAACATCGGATTCAACGTAAGAGGTGTAGGTAAGAACGATATCAGAAGAGGAGACGTAGCTGGACACACTGCAGATGCTCCAACCGTAGCAAAACAATTCACCGCACAAGTTGTTGTATTACAACACCCTGGTGTAATCACCGTTGGATACACTCCTGTATTCCACTGTCACACTTCTCAAACTGCATGTACTTTCTTAGACTTAACTTCCAAACTCGACCCTGCAACCGGTCAACCTGAAAAAGAAAAACCTGACTTCATCAGAACTGGTGACGCAGCTATTGTAGAGATCAAACCTACAAAACCAATGGTTATGGAAGAAGCAAGAAAAATCCCACCTATGGGAAGATTCGCTATCAGAGATATGGGTCAAACCGTAGCTGCTGGTTTATGTCTTAAAATTACTGACCAAAAATAAGTTTGATGAATAATATTAATTATTATAATTAGAATCTAATTTTAATTATTTTAATTATTTTTTTCATTTTTTATTTTTTCAGTTTTAAATTGTACAATTATTTTAAATAATTAATTTTTTTAATTATTTTTTGAAATCTTAATTTTTAGGTTTTAAATAATTTCTAAGTTTTTAATCTTTAGTATGTTTTAATCCGGATTTAATCCTAATTCGGTTTTAGCTTAAAGATTAAAACTGGATTATTACCTATTTTGGGAGGATTAAAATATGAATCAAGCTAGAATTAAGCTTACTGGAACTGATCCTGAAAAACTTAACTATGTCTGTGACCAGTTAAAGAAGATTTCTGAAAGAACTGGTGTAGATATTTCCGGTCCGATTCCATTACCAACTAAAAAATTAGTTGTCCCTACTAGAAAATCTCCAGATGGAGAAGGAAAAGCTACCTGGGAAAAATGGGAACTTCGTATCCACAAACGTTTAGTTGGAATTGGTGCTGACGAAAGAGCTATGAGACAAGTTATGAAAGTTAACGTTCCTGATAATGTAAGTATCGAGATCGAACTTAAAAACTAATCAGTTTATTATTTAAACTTTTATTATAGATTATTGACTTTTTAAACTTTATAAACATGATAAAAATAGTTATTTAGCTATTTTTGTTTATAATTTCTTTATAATTATTTTATATGCCGAGATAGTCTAGTCTGGTAAGGCGCGGGACTTGAAATCCCGTGGGTTAACGCCCTCCTGGGTTCAAATCCCAGTCTCGGCGTTTTTAATTAAAACTTTTTTTA
>OMSA01000006.1 GCA_900313645.1 uncultured Methanobrevibacter sp. | reverse complement strand
GAAATTGCAATGGTATTTTCACAGTGGGACAGTACTGCCAAAACTGTTAGAGTGTCTTCAAGGTCTTGAGGCATGAATGCGACCTTTGCAATGTCTCCAAGTTCCTGTTCCTTTGAAACTATGTACATTATCTCATTCAAGTCAGGGGTTTTTTCAAAGTCATGGTATGAGACGATGGTTTTGGTTCCGGTTTCGTGTATTCTGTTTATGTATTCATCATCGCTTTGAAGTTCAATATCGACATAGTCAACCAGATCGCAGCATTCATAAAGGATATTGAACCTGTCTTCTTCTGAACCCTTAAAGGATCCCCCTTCTGAATTGATGCGGTTTGTTGCAATCATCGGAAAGTTGATTTCCTCAATTGTTTTTTTAATTTCACTGATTTCAGGATTTTTCAGTGCATCTATCCTGAATTCCAATATGTCTGCACCTTTGTCGATACAGTCCTCTGCAACAGCTATCACGTCGCTGCATTTTTGTTGAAAAATCGGAATTGCAATCTTTGTTTGTGAATACATTATTCTATAATATATTTATTACTATTAATTAAATTTTCTTTAATCTTTATATAAAGTAAAAAACATAATATATACCAATAAAATTTTAAATTTTATTATTTTATTAATCAAGTATACAAGGTGTTATTTTGAAAATTACGGCTATAGGTGCAGATATATCAAAAAATGACGTATCATGCAGTTCTAAGCTAGTAGAAACTATTGAAAAAAATCTTCATACAGTCAAGGAGTTAGGTGCAAGAGACGTGGCACTTACAAATGTGACAGGTGACGATGTTGTCATCAGTGCATTTACACAAGACGATTTGCTTGAAACTGTCAATGAAGGTATTGTGAATGTTTTAAAAATGAGTGCAGAAAACTTCGGCGATTTGTCAGGAATTTCAGATAATCCTGAAGATGCCGGTGAAGGAATTTCATATGCTCAGGCAAGTATCAGGCCAGACAGATTCCCTGATGCAATTGTTTTGGGTTTTGATACATATGGTGGCGAACCGTTTGTAGCGGATGTTGCCAACTCTGCAATCGATGCGGCAAGGGGCATGAAAAATTGCACTGACGTGTCCGATTACATAGAGCCGGTATCAAGAAAGATACCTGGTGTCGGATATGTGTCACCTGAAACCGATGATCCGGTTGTTGTCGCTACAATTGAGGGCATCGAATCAGTTGGAGTCGTGGCAGGAGCGATGATTGGTGCTGCACTTGGAAATAAAAATGTTTATTTAGTTGAAAGAGGAACAACTTGTAATGTATTGCCTGGCAGTGTAATATTTTCAGCCACTGCATTCATGAATGGAAATGTAATAGATTTAGCTGTTCCATTTGAAAACAAGACAAGAATATTAAGATAGAGGGTTTTTATCATGATTTTATTAAATGAAGATACAAAATGTTTAGTTCAAGGAATTACCGGAAAGCAAGGTTCTTTCCATACAGAACAAATGTTAAAATACAACACTAATATTGTTGCAGGCCTAACCCCAGGTAAAGGTGGCCAGAAGTTTTTAGACAAGGTACCGATTTTCAATTCAATGGAAGAGGCAGTCGAAGAGGTGGACGTTAACGCTTCCATCATATTTGTACCGGCAAGATTTGCAAAGGATGCTGCATTTGAAGCGATAAGACACCTTGATTTGGTTGTTATCATCTCAGAGCACATTCCAGTTCATGACAGTATGAAAATCATGGCATATGCAAAACAGATGGATACAACAATTATCGGACCTAACACTCCTGGAATCATCTCTCCGGGCGTTGGAAAGTTAGGTATTATGCCTACCCACATCTTTTCTGAAGGAAATGTGGGAGTTATCTCAAGAAGCGGTACATTAACTTATGAGATTGCCAGTGAACTTACCAATGCCGGAATCGGTCAGAGTACTGCAGTTGGTATTGGTGGAGACCCTGTTACCGGAGATAACTATGTTGATATTTTAAAAAGATTCGAAAAAGATGATCAAACTGATGCTGTCGTTTTAATCGGTGAGATTGGAGGAACAGCCGAAGAAAGGGCAGGTAAATACATTGCAGAGGAAATGACAAAACCTGTTGTTTCTTATATTGCAGGAAGAACCGCTCCACCAGGAAAAAGAATGGGACACGCAGGAGCAATCATTCAAGGTTCTTCAGGTACTGTTGCAAGTAAAACCAAAGCATTAAACGATGCCGGCGTTGATGTAGCAGTCAAACCGTCAGAAATTGTAGACTTACTTAAAAAGGTTATGTAGATGTCAAATCAGGAAATTATTGATAAACTATTAAACGGCGAAATGAAACTTTATCATGTAGATAAAGAAGTTTCAGCAAAACAGGCAACCGATATCAGAAGAGAGTTTCTAGAGCAAAAATATGATATTAAGCTAGACAACATCTCAAATTACACTTTGGATATGGAAAGGGCTTCTGCAAGAAACATAGAAAACTCAATTGGAGTATTGCAGCTTCCTATGGGAATCGCAGGACCTCTAAAAATCAACGGTGAATACTGTAAAAGAGAAGTTTTCATTCCTCTTGCAACCTCTGAAGGAGCATTGGTTGCATCAATCAACAGAGGAGCTTCCACAATTACAGCATCCGGAGGTTCAAATGCAAGAGTTGTATCCGACATAATGACACGTGCTCCTGCAATCAAATGCGAAGGCGTAGCTGATGCCTTAAAAATCAAACAATGGTTTGTTGATAATTTCGATGAGTTAAAAGCAATTGCTGAAAGCACAACATCTCACGGAAAACTAATAAAAATCGACCCTATCTTAATTGTCGGAAGCTATGTATTCCCAAGATTTGTATTCTCAACCGGAGACAGTATGGGAATGAATATGGTGACAATAGCTTCTGAAAAAATCTTGGACAAACTTGCAGATGAAACCACTGCAACCCACATTGCCCTAAGCGGTAATGTATGTGTAGACAAAAAGCCTGCTGCTATAAACATTGTTGAAGGAAGAGGAAAAAGCGTTATAGCAGACATTTTAATACCAAAAGATATTGTAGCCAAAAAACTCAAGACAACAGCTGAAGCAATCGTTGAGGTAAACACAGCCAAAAACCTTATTGGTTCTGCAGCTTCAGGAAGCATGGCGTTCAACGCTCATTATGCAAATATGGTTGCGGCAATATTTTTGGCAACAGGTCAGGATGCGGCACATGTTGTTGAAGGATCTTTAGGTATAACAACAGCTGAAAACAGAAATGGTGATTTATACTTCTCTGTCAACCTTCCGGACCTTCCTGTAGCTACCGTTGGTGGCGGAACAAGTCTTGAAGTTGCACATGAAGGACTTGAAATTTTAGGCGTTGCAGGTTCAGGCAAAGCACGCGAATTTGCAGAAATTGTCGCATCAACCGTTTTGGCCGGTGAGTTGTCATTAGTTGGCGCACTTGCTGCGGGACATCTTGCAAGAGCTCATCAGGAACTTGGAAGAGGTTAGAATGGACGAAATTTTAGACGAATTATATCCTGAACTGACACTTGAAACTGATGATATAATAATGACAATAGCCGTAAAAAAAGATTATTCCAAAATCAAGGATTTGGATAAGAGAAAAGAAGAATTTATCAATGATTTAAAGGATTTTATTGATGAGTTTAGCCAGACTTCTGAATCTGATGATTTTGTCAGTTATTTTGACTTTTAGTATTTGGAATCAATCTTTTCAAATACTTTTTTAACGTTAACGCTTGTTTCAAAGCATCCTGTTTTTTCAAGTAAAACGCCCTGAGGATAAAAATCGGAAAGCAACATCATCATCTGGTTTAAATCTTCATGACAGGCCACACCGACAACAGCCTCAAACTTATTTTCCATAACTATTTTTTTAACAAAACTTGATCCCGGAACGATATAGAGTTTATAGCCTAACGGCTCTGCCTTTTTCTTGATTACTCCGATTGAACACAATCCGCATTCTGTACAATTCAAGCCTTCTTTTTGAAGTGTTGCAGGACAGTCCTTGTGCCTTAAACAGTGCGGAAGGAATATCAGTGTTTTTTCGGCAGGAATCTCTCTGAACTTTTCTTTGTTAACGTCATCCCTTACCTTGATAGCTATATCGTCAATGAGATGTTCGTCAAGTTTAAGCACTCTTGCGATTGTCTTGAACGGTGAGTACAGCAGGTCTACAACAAATAGGACAAATCTTGGAAACTTTATCTTGTTTTTTCTGGCTACGAAAAGGCCTAAAACTAGAGTTACTATGAAGAGTATGGCTACTACTACTATTAAAAAAACAACCAGCTGTCCTAAAAATGTGTAAAATGATTCAATCAACATTATTCTAACCTAAAATTTTTCTATAGTGTAATTATCAAACTCTTTATTCAATTTCACACCTGTTGGTGTTTTTGTTATTTCCAATCCTGATAAACTGTCGCATGAGCATAAAACGTTTTGTTCCGGATGGGTTCCTGGTATGATATTGCAGTTTAGGTTCACTTGATCGCCTATTGACAGTACTGTTTCCAAACGTTTTGTTGAGGGGTGATCCTTGTTTAAGATGACTATTGGAGATGATTCTTCCCGGCTTAAGTATGCCTGGGATACGATTGCCCTTTTGTCCTTTTTGAAGTTTGAAACTGCGATTATGTCATCTGATTCTAAAAACTGAACTATCTCCTCATTGTCCTGTGTAGCAATAAAAAGCATCTTGTTTTCATAGGCTACCTTTATGACGCCTACAATTCCGGTTTCACCTTCAAGAAATAGTATTTCATCGTTTTTAAAATCAATGTTCATAAAATCACTAAAAAATAAAAAAATGAGAGTAAACGAATTTACTCTGCAAGTTCCACGTTGTCACTTTGACAAGATGGACAAACAACTTTCTTTCCAAGTCCTTTAAAGGAATTTCCACAGTCTTTACAATGATATTTTTTTGTTTTCAATTTTTTCAAATCGATATCGGCCATTGGCCCTCCACTAGAACACATTATAAATCACCTTGATATATTATATAATATTATATATTATTAATAGTTTCTATCATTTCCTGTCGGTTGTCGGCTATATTTTTCGCTTGATTTTTCTAACAATTTCATACATTTTCACACCTTGAGTTATTAAAATATGTAATCTTTTTATATAACCTCTTACCTATATTATTAATATATAAAAAACTTATTTTTATATTAATTTTATTTAAAAAGTTATAAAGGTGATTATAAAATGGCAAATCAACCAATATTTATCCTTCCTGAAGGGACTGAAAGATATTCAAAAAGAGATGCTTTAAGAATGAATATCACAGCTGCTAAAGTATTGGCAGGTATTGTAAGAACTACCTTAGGTCCTAAAGGTATGGACAAAATGTTAGTTAGTTCTTTAGGTGATGTCACTGTCACAAACGACGGTGCAACTATCATGCAGGAAATGGAAATCAACCAGCCTGCAGCTAGAATGCTTGTAGAAACAGCTAAAAAACAAGAACAAATTGTTGGAGACGGAACCACATCTGTTGTTGTTATCGCTGGTGAATTATTATCAAAAGCTGAAGAGTTGTTGGATGACGGTATTGCAACTTCAGTTGTTGTAAAAGGTTATAGAAATGCAACCGCTAAAGCTGTTGAATTATTGAAAGATATCGCAATTGATGCAGATGATGAAGAAACTCTTAAAAAAGTTGCAGTTACTGCAATGAGCGGTAAAGGTTCAGACTATGCAAAAGAACATTTGGCTGACCTTGTTGTTAAAGCAGCTTTAAGAATCGAAGAAGACGGAAAATCCGACATTGACAACATCAACATCCAAAGGGTTTCCGGAGATTCTGTAGAAGATTCCTTCTTGGCTGAAGGTGTAATTATTGATAAGGCACCAGTATCCAAAAACATGCCTAAGGACGTAAAGGATGCTAAAATTGCTATAATGAAATATCCTATCGAATTGAAAGGAATCAACACCGATTCCAAAATCGACATTACAAGCCCTGATCAGTTTGAAATCTTCTTGCAACAGGAAGAGGACATGATTAAAGAGTTAGTTCAAAAAATCATCGATTCAGGCGCAAACGTGTTATTCTGTCAAAAAGGTATTGACGACATGGCAGAACACTACCTTAAAAAAGCAGGAATCATGGCTTTCAAACGTGTTAAAAAATCTGATATGGAAAGAATCGAAAAGGCTACCGGTGCAAAACTTGTAACCGACATTGAAGATTTAAGCCCTGAAAAATTAGGTTCTGCAGGTCACGTATATCTCGATAAGATATTTGATCACGAATTAACCTTAATCGAAGAGTGTGAAAATCCAAAGGCATCTTCCATTGTCTTAAGAGGAAGTACCCGTTATGTCACAGAACAAATCGCAAGAGCACTTGATGACGCATTGGGTGTAGTTGCAGCCACTATTGAAGAAGGAAAAGTTCTCATCGGTGGTGGAGCATGTGAAATCGATTTAGTCAAACAGTTAAGAGATTATGGTGAATCTGTAAGCGGAAGAGAACAATTAGCTATCTTGAAATATGCTGAAGCTTTAGAAATCATCCCAAAAACCTTAATTGAAAATGCAGGTTTGGACACCATCAACTTAATTGCAGACCTAAAAGCTGCTCACGAAGACTCACCGTTCATGGGAGTCAATGTATTCGAAGGCAAAGCTGTTGACATGAAAGAAGCTGGAGTCATTGAACCTTTAAGAGTTAAAATCCAAGCTCTCCAATCTGCTGGTGAAGCTAGCGAAATGATTTTACGTATCGACGACATGATTGCAGCAAGAAATGCACTCAATTCAACCGGACCTGATGAGTCTGGAAATGATGCTAGCGGCATGCCTCCAATGCCTCCTGCAGGCGGAATGGGCGGAATGCCTCCAATGATGTAGAATTTTTAAATTTTACATTCTCTTTTCTTTTTTTTATTATTCTTTCTTATTTTTCGATATTCTTGATTAAATGAATTGTTTTTTTATCTAACTCAAATAAAATCACTCATTTTGTATTAGATAACTTTTAATTATATGTTATTTTATTAGATAAGCTTTAACATTACTGTTTTGACTTTAGTAATGTTAAGTAAGTTTAAAAATACTTTCATATAGTATTAGGCTTTTAAGGCCAAATTCAAATAAAATCTTACTTAAAATTAAATTTTCGTAAAGTGATAACCTTATTTTTAAAAATTAAACTCATTAAATTTGACTTTTTTAATAAAAAGGTTTATATAAGATATTTTTAATAAATATAGATGAAGTGAGTAAAATCTCACGTATGTTTAAAAAATTGTTATGGAGGTAAATTATTTTGAACAATAAAATATTACTCGCATTGCTGATTTTGTTTTCAGTGCTTTTCTCAGCAGCTGCAGTTTCAGCAAGTGATGTAAGTGTTACAGATTCATATGCTATAAGCTTAGTAGATGACACATCAGATGCATCAGTCCCATTGGAGAATACTGCTGATTCATCAGAAATTTCTGTATCTAGTGATTCAAATGTTGATAATGATCCATCGATAGTATCTCTATCAAGTGAAGATGTTTTAGAATCTGCAGATTCAAATACTTTATCAACTGACACGAATAATGACTCTTTACAGGGTAGTGGTTCCACTAAAACTCCGACCCAACTGGTTTCCCCAACTACAGTGATTTACTATAAGGGTGCCTTTTCAATTACACTCAAGGACGCTGACGGTAATCCTCTCGTGGGAAAAATGGTTAATTTTGATATAAACGGGGGTAAATTTAGTGCTAGAACTAATGCTAATGGGGTTGCTAGTGTTGCCTTATCCCTAGCTCCTGGAAAATATACCGCAAAGGCTTCTTTCGGGGGGGACGATGATTATGCAGCAGCTAGCAATGTTTCTTCAACAATAAATATATTAGCTACTATCAAATCAAATGACTTTACTAAATATTATAAAGGAAGTGCACAGTATACAGCAACATTCTATACAAGCGAGGGAAAGGCTCTTGCAAATACAAATGTGAAAGTGACAGTAAATGGAAAGACATATACAGGAAAAACCAACAGTAATGGAGTTGCTTCACTTCCGATTCTTCTTGAACCGGGAACATATAAAATCGTTTCAACCGATCCGGTAACAGGTTATCAGCTAACAACCACTGTTAAAGTATTGACTACAGTCTATGCCAATGACTTATCAAAAGTATACACTGACGGCAAGAAATTTGTAGCAAAATTCCTAAACGCTAACGGTCAGGTTTTAGCTAACAAGAATGTAAAATTTAAAATTAACGGACAGACATATACCAGTAAAACCAACGCTAACGGACTTGCTAGTTTATCATTAACTAATCTGGCTACTGGTACTTATAAGATAATTTCATATAATATTGACGGTTTGACAAAAACCAACACGGTTAAGGTATACAGGTACAGTACCACTACATTAACATCAACAAATTACAACTTCCTTGGAAGCGATTCCAAAATCGTTCAGGTAAAATTGCTCAACAAATTTGGTTATGCTCCGGGAAAAGGTCAGACTATCAAAATCACAGTAAGCGGTAAAACATACACTGCATATACCGACGCTAACGGTATTGCAAGACTTAAATTGCCTAGCTTGAGTTATGGCTCATATACAGTAAAATACACTTTTGATAAAACCAATTTCTATACCGCATCAAGCACTACAAGCAAAGTAAGTATTATTCCGTCCAAAAACCCGACCCTTGCCGTAAAAAGTACAACCACTTTCGGTCATAATGCAGGAACCTTATTTAAGGTTGCATTAACTTCAGGCAATGTTCCTTTAGCGGGTAAAACCGTATATATGGTTATTGACGGAAAAACATATACTAGAACTACAGACGCAAGCGGTGTAGCATCTATACCAATCATGTTGCCTGTGGGCAAATACAGCGTTACATGCACCAACAAGGCAGAAACCAATATAAATTCAAAAAGCGTTTCAACAACAATCACTGTCAAGGAGAGAGCTTCCACATCCCTTACATGGAAAAGCGGAACCTCCTTCTATCAGGGAGTGCAAACCTATAAGGTTTTATTGAAGGATGCAAGCAACAATGTATTGTCAGGCAAAACCGTTAAATTAACTGTTAACTCTAAAACTTATACTGCAACCACCGATTCAAACGGTATTGCAACATTCTCAGTAAATGTGGGTGTGGGAAATTATACTGTTTCATACAGTTTCCCAGCAACCGGAGACAATTTCTTCAATCCAAGCAGCGGATCTACAAAAGTGGAAGTTATCAAGAAGGACAATACCGGTTACGGATATTGGCTTTTCGGTGGAGACATGAAGAAAGTCGGTCTCAGCACTTTGGCTTCACAGGGAACCACAGACATATTCCTTAATTATTATGCAATAACACTTCATGGTAAATCAGCTGTTGAATCATGGATTGCATCTGCAAATAATGTGGGAATAAGGGTTCACATCTGGATGCAAACATTTTATAATGGCGGTTGGGTAAATCCAGTTAAAAACGGAAGCCCTAACACTGCATACTTTAATCAGGTAATTAATGAAGCTAAAACTTATGCTCAAATCAAGGGTGTTTCAGGAATCCACTTTGATTATCTCAGATACCCAGGTAATGCTTATCAAACTACAGGCGGTACCGCAGCTATCAGCCAGTTTGTAAGACTTGCTGTTCAGCAGCTTCACAATACCAACCCTAATCTGATTGTTTCATGTGCCTTAATGCCTGAGACAACCAACAACGTTTACTATTACGGTCAGGACTATTCCGTAATCAGCCAGTATATGGACGTAGTTGTTCCGATGATTTATAAAGGAAATTACGGCAAAACAACAACATGGATTAAAACCACTTCACAATGGTATGTCGATAATTCCAAAGGCGCTAAGGTCTGGTCTGGATTGCAGGGTTATGTTTCAGACAGTAATACCGCAAAGTTACCTGCATCTGAAATAAGAACAGATTCACAAAACGCACTTAATGCTCATGCTGACGGTGTAATCATATTCAGATGGGGATTAACCAATTACGTCAATTTCAATACATTAAGTGAAATGACTTCATCTCCATCCACTTCCGGATCTGTGGCAATTTCAGATATTCTGACTGCAGCATTCAATCTCAACAGAACAATCCGCACAACCGGTTCTCTTCCGGCTAGCGTAAGTGTTGGTGGGGTTAGCTATACAACAGCTCAGTTCTTATACATGATGACCAAGGCTACCGAATTTATTAATTCAGGTTCAACTTCCCAAATCTTACCTATATCTGTTGCGACACCTTCAAATCCTAACGGTGCTGTCGAATCAGGTAATTTGGAAAAATCAGATTATGTCAACCTTGCAAGCAGGATTTCCACATTCATTGAAGCAAATAATCTTGCTCCGAATTATGCTACTTCCCCATTAGGAAGTATCAAGTATCAGTCATTGGTTGACGCTTTCTCAAGAATCCTGGCATATTATAAGGCTCATAACATGTTGCCTAACTATGTATCAATTGAGGCGGCAAGCCAGTCATCTGCAACTGTGCCTACCAGCGGAACTATTTCCATACAGGATATAATTACAGGTTCCACTAACTTAAAGAACTATTATCAGAAGAATGGTGTTCTTCCGAATACTGTAACTGCCGGTGGAATCACATTTAAATTGCCTGAGTTTTTATACTTGATGAGTAAGGCCATTTATCAGATAGGAAACGGTAACTCAAATGACATTAATTATATTATTGGCGTTGCAGGTCCTGCAGGACCTTTCGGTGATGCTATTAACAGTCAATTGACTTTGGATAACTACGTAACTGTTGCTAAAAACGTTGCAAATTACATAAACAGTAATAAGCAAGCTCCTAACTATGCTTCATCCGCTTTGGGTAAGATTGAATATTCAGGACTTGTTGATGCGTTCTCACGTGTTTTAGCATACTACGGCTATTATTCACAATTGCCTACTTATGTTGTCATAACCACTACAGCTACCAGTTCTTCATCTGCAAGCGGTTCAGGTTTAAATGAAAACAACCATATAACTGATTTAAGCGCATACTTGAAGTCAACTACCAACTGTCAAGTCGGAAATTCAAAAATACAATCTCTTGTTGATTCTCTGACAAAAGGTTTAACTTCTGATTTGGCAAAAGCGCAGGCAATATTCAATTATGTAAGAGACCACATTTCCTACAGTTTCTATTACAATACCAGACACGGTGCAGTTGGCACTTATACTGCAGGTTCTGGAAACTGTGTGGACCAGTCCCATTTGTTGGTTGCAATGTTTAGAACAGCAAAACTTCCTGCAAGATATGTGCAAGGTACCTGTAAGTTTTCAAGCGGAAGTACCTACGGTCACGTATGGACTCAAGTTCTTGTTAACGGCAAATGGTATGTTGCTGATGCAACAAGCAGTAGAAATTCATTTGGATCTATAGCTAATTGGAATACAAATTCATTTTCCTTAAACGGAATTTATGCTAGTTTATCATTCTAATTAGATATTTTTCCCTTTTTTTTATTTTTTTTAAGATTTTATTTTAGGTTTACCAAAACTTTTTTATACTCTTTTTAATATATATTAAAATAATTATAAAAAATACAGGTGACTTTCATGGCTGAATCTAAAATTAGTGAAAATATTGAAGAATATTTGGAAGTTCTTTATCGTAATGGAAGTAACGGTGAACAGGTTTCTACAACACAGTTATCAAAAGACTTGAATATCGCACCGGGAAGCGTAACCCAGATGCTTAAAAAACTTGAAGATTTAGGTTATATAAGTTATACTCCATACAAAGGAGCTACTTTAACTGATGAAGGTATGAAAATAGCTCAAAAAATAACAAGAAAACACAGAATTCTTGAAAAGTTCCTGCTTGACATCCTGAAAGTTAAAGAGGAAAATATTCATGACCAGGCCTGTGAGATGGAACACACCCTTTCCGATGAGGCTGAAAGGGCATTATGTACCATGCTGCAGCATCCTGATTTATGCCCTGATGAAAACATCATTCCGGCATGTAACTTTGATTTTGGAAGTTGCCAAGAATGTTTCTCTCAAAAGGACTTTGACCAGGTAATCAACAGGAAATTCAATTTGCTGTCAATTTCCGAATTGAATGCAGACACCGAAGGGGTAATATCATTCATCCGTGGAAATGACGAGCTTCTTGATGACATCACTTCCGAAGGAATCAAAGTGGGCTCAAACCTCAAATATGAATTCAGCGACACCAGAGCAGATAACCATTATCTGGTTACAATAGACGACAGGGAGTTAAACATTCCATCAGAAATGGCTAACAACATTTTTGTTAGAGTTTAACTTTTTCATTTCTTTTTTTTACAAAAATTTATATAATATTTATATCAAAATTATTAGCATTAAATATAATTTATTTCTTTTAATGGTGTTTTAATGCGTGGAAATTTGTCTAACGGTATTGTTTCAATTAAAATTGAAGAAGGCAGTAAAAGACCAATAGCTTTACATGAAAAAAGTAAATTTGGAAAAATTGAAGCAAATTTTTTGCAACTTTCTTTAATAGAAGCCTGCTATTTGCTTGAAAAAGGTCGTTTGAACATTTATGAAGATGACGTTCAATGCAGTGTAGGCTATTTCATAGACCTTTTGAAAAACGAGGAACTTTATGGAAAGTACGTTGTTTACAGAGATTTAAAAGACAGAGGATACGTAATAAAAACAGGTTTCAAATACGGTTCCGAATTCAGACTGTACAACCGTGGAGGAGGTCCCGGCGAAGGGCATTCTGACTATCTGGTCAAAATCATCTTTGAAAACTATGACATCAATGTGCTTGACTTTGCAAGCTATGTCAGGGTTTCACACGGTGTGAACAAAAAGCTTCTTCTGGCCATTGTCGATGAGGACTTTGACATAACCTATTACAATGTCGAATGGACAAGGCCATAATCTAGAAGAAATCATTTATATTTTGAAATTAAATTTATTTATTATAATAATTATTAATCATAAATTCAATTTAGAGTAATTGTTGGTGAAAAAATGGCAGATTTAATAGATCCATGGGCATCATTTACCCTGGATTATGACAAATTGGTAAACCAGTTCGGTATTGGAAAAATTTCAGATATCATTCAAGACGTTAAAAACCCTCAGATACTGATGAAGAGGGGAGTAATTTTTGGACACAGGGAGTTCAACGAAATCAACAATCTGATTAATCAGAATAAGGATTTTGCAGTTGTAACAGGCATGATGCCAAGCGGACAGATGCATATCGGTCATAAAATGGTTGTTGACCAGCTCAAATGGTATCAGGAAATGGGGGCAATGCTTTCACTTCCGATTGCTGATCTTGAGGCGTATGCTGCCCGTGACATGAGTTTTGAAAAGGGCCGTGAAATAGCGCTTTATGAATATCTGACAAACTGGATTGCTCTAGGGCTTGACCTTGAAAGGGACAATGTCAACGTTTATCTGCAGTCCCAGAATCAGGAACTTCAAACCCTTGCATTCAAAGCTGCAAACAAAACCAATTTCAGCCAGCTCAAAGCTATTTACGGTTTTGAAAATTCCACCAATATCGCTCACGTTCAGGCACCTCTGATGCAGGTTGCTGACATTTTGCTTCCGCAGATTGAGGAGTTCGGAGGCCCTAAAAAGGTGGTTGTACCTGTGGGAATCGATCAGGACCCTCACATAAGGCTTACAAGAGACATTGCTCACAGACTGCATGAGGAAACCGGATTCATCCAGCCGGCCTCAACCTATCACAGGTTCCTCACAGGCCTTACAGGCGATAAGATGAGCAGTTCCAAGCCGAATACAGCAATCTATCTCAATGATGATACAAAAAGTGCAATAAAAAAAGTCAAATCCGCAAAAACAGGCGGTCGTGAAACTCTAAAAGAACAGGAAGAGTTGGGCGGTGAAGTTGACAAGTGCGTAATCTATGAAATGCTTCTTTACCATTTCATTGACGATGACAAGGAGCTTGAAAAAATCAGGCATGACTGTCTTAACGGTACCCTTCGCTGTGGCGAGTGCAAAGCAAGAACCGCCGAGCTTATGGAAGAGTTCATGGACGATTTGCATGAAAAGCAGGTTGAAGCGTCAGAAATTGCAAAAACCCTGATATAATGATGGATTTTAAAAAAGAGATAAGGCTCGCTTTTAGCGAAAACAAGTTTGCGGTCTATATCTCAATAGCAATTCTTGTGCTGTCACTGATTTTAGGCTTTTATCTTGAGTCTTACCTGCATCCCTATATGAATCCGATTGTGGAGGCACTGACAAAGCGCATTGAAGACGGAACAATCCAGCTTACTTTTCAAAGCATATTTTCAAATAACATCCGTGTAGTGTTGATGTCATTTTTCTTTGGAGCGCTGTTCTGTTTTTCAGCACTGATTCTTGCTTTAAATGGATTTTTTACAGGTTATGTTGTGGCAACAAAAGGAAATCTGGTTCAGACCCTGATTCTGATTATCCCTCACGGAATTTTTGAGTTTCCATCATGCATCCTGGCCTGCGCATCAGGATTCGTTTTGTTCACTTTCCTTAAAAGATTCGTTAAAACCGTGATTAATGATAAGAAAGGTTCATTTTCAGATAGGTTATATGCATCATACGTTGCAAATTTCGACAAATTAAAGCAGGCCCTGATATTATTGATGATATCTGTAATATTAATGGTGGTTGCAGGCATTATAGAGGTTTATATCACAATGCCTTTGGCGGATTATATAATTGGTATGATAAGTTAAATTTTAAATAAAATTAGATTAAAAGATATATATGTGATTTTTTATGATAAGATGTGTTTCATGTGGAGAAGAATATGGCGATGATGAAGTAATCTACACTTGTGAAAAATGTGGATCAGTACTAGAACTCGTCAATGAAATCGATGTTTCAAAAGACATTTTTGACGGTAGAAAAGACAATTTATGGAAATTCAAGGAATGCATTCCTGTAGATGAGACAAAAATTGTCTCTCTTGATGAGGGAGGAACCCCGTTCTGCAGATGTGACAAGCTAGGCGATGAACTCGGAGTAAACCTCTACGTTAAGGTGGAAGGTTCCAATCCTACAGGAAGTTTCAAGGACAGGGGAATGACTGTCGGAATGACCAAAGCTATGGAGCTTGGAGTAAGCACAGTGGGATGTGCTTCAACAGGAAACACTTCAGCTTCACTTTCAGCATATGCCGCACGTGCGGGACTTCGCTGTATCGTATTTTTGCCTTCAGGAAAAGTTGCACTTGGAAAACTTGCTCAGGCAATGTTCCACGGTGCTGAAGTAATGTCTATCAACGGAAACTTTGATGAAGCACTCGAAGCAATGACCGCTCTTGCATTGGAAAAACATCTTTACTTATTAAATTCAATCAACCCTTACAGACTTGAAGGTCAAAAGACAATCGGTTATGAAATCGTCAGGGATTTGGGCTGGCAGGCTCCTGACAGAATAATCTTGCCTGTAGGTAATGCAGGTAACATTTCAGCTATCTGGAAAGGAGTAAAAGAGTTCTATGATGCAGGATTCATCAAGGACCTGCCTATGATGACAGGTATTCAGGCGGAAGGCGCATGTCCTGTTACAAACGCATTCAAAAAAGGTGACAAAAGGGTGGTGCCTGTTGAAAATCCTGAAACCATTGCAACCGCTATACGTATCGGTGCACCTGTCAGTGACATAAAAGCATTGAATGCAATCTATGATTCAAACGGATACTCAGAAACAGTCACAGATGAGGAAATCCTTGATGCTCAAAAATTACTTGCAAGAACAGAAGGTATTGGTGTGGAACCGGCTTCAGCAGCTTCCATTGCAGGTCTTAAAAAACTTGTAGATGAGGGAGTGGTTGACAAAGGTGAAACAATAACCTGTGTTGTTACAGGACACTTGCTTAAAGATCCTAATACTGCTATTGATGCGTGCACTCAACCTACAGAAGTGGATGCGGATATAGACACTTTAAGAGAGATTTTGATGAACAAATAAATTTTGCCTTAAATCTCTCATACTTTTAATTTTTTCTTTTAATTCTTATTTATTCGAACAAATGTTTTACTTTTTTTGTTTAAACTATTTTATGAAAAACATTTTCAAAGATATTAATCTCACTATTTATGTTAAAATATCATAGTTAGTAATGTTGAAATTATCAAAAATTAGCGATGTAACACCAATAGATTTATATATAAGCAAATTTAAATTAATTATTAACAAATTAAATGAGGTGTTAATTATGAGTGAATTACCAATTGCTCCTGTAGGCAGAATCTTAAAAAATGCTGGTGCACAAAGAGTAAGTGATGATGCTAAAGTTGCATTAACCGAAGCTATCGAAGATTACGGAAACGAAATCGCTCAAAAAGCTGTCGGATTTGCTCGTCACGCTGGCAGAAAAACTGTAAAAGCAGAAGACGTAAAATTAGCAATCAAATAGATTCGTTAATGATGATCTTTTAGATAGTAATTTTTTACTATCTCTTTTACACTTTTGATATTTTATTTTTTTATAGAACTTTTTTTATCTGAAACTTTCTTATTTTGGTCTTTTTTTGAAAACATTTATATACTATGCTAACCTATTTAATATTGTCTAGTTCTCTAGAATTATTTCATTGATTACTAAATTTTTATTTTTAGTTTTGCTAAAAATTATTAAAATTCAGAAGTATTTGTATTGAAAGTCTAATCCCTCTTATTTTTTTCTCGGGATTATATTTAGTGATATATGAATTATTCAAGAATTAGTATTATTGATAGCTATCAGAGTATTCTATAGCTATAATTAAATAATATTATGATTCAATGTGGATTATAATATATGCCGATGGATGGAATATCCAGATGAAAAAGGAGGTATATTTTATGGCAAACATTTATGTAAAATTTGATACACCAGAAGAATTAGCTAAACAAGCTGAAGAAGCATTAGAAACCGCACAAGCTACCGGTAAAGTAGCAAAAGGAACTAACGAAGTAACTAAATTCATCGAAAGAGGAGATGCAGCATTAGTTGTAATCGCAGAAGATGTTGATCCTGCTGAAATCGTTGCACACATTCCTGTTCTTGCAGATGAAAAAGAAATTCCTTACGTTTACTTACCTACCAAAGAACAAGTTGGCGTAGCTGCTGGATTAACCGTAGGTACCGCTTCCGCATGTATTGTTGATGCTGGTGACGCTGAAGCTGCTGTAGCAGAAATCGTAGAAAAAGTTGCTGAATTAAAAGAATAGATAAATTCTTTTAAGGATTTTTACGGTGATTTAAATGGAAGAAGGAACTCCTGCTGAAGTCAT
>OMSA01000059.1 GCA_900313645.1 uncultured Methanobrevibacter sp. | reverse complement strand
CTTGTAGTATAGGTCAACAGTTCCTCCATTACCTGCAGAGTTATTTACAAAAATACATCCAGAAACCTCAACACCTTCATCTAAGTAGATAGCACCACCCCTATCGGCATGGCAGTTCACAAAACTACAATCACAAACACTACCGCCAGCACCACTCCAGTAGATAGCACCACCACTACAACTATAACATTGAGTATAACTTGTTTTTCTTGGCCATCGATTGTATGACCCTGACCGTCAATAACAATATCTGACCGTTCAATATTAATATATGAATTGCCAATGGTGTAATTGTTCTCTAATTTTATTACCGGACCGGGGCTGTTTTGAATCTTATACCATAATGCAGTAGATGATCCATCATCACGCTCTCCTATATTTTCGCCGCCGCCATTTTCATTTATTATTTCCTCATCTGCCACGGCCAGCACTTCATCACTGACCGCTCCGGCATCATCACCGGCTGCTGGCGCACCCGCATCACCAGCCCACGCACCGGCAATGCCCATTAAAACTAAAACAGCAAAAACCAGCATTATTATGATTTTCCCGCACTTCATGTCTGAATACCTCCGAAATAAATATTTTTCAACAATAATTATCTAATCTAAACAATGTTTGAAATTATATTTTTTGATTAAACATTCAACAGCAGTTATGTAATGTTATATTCACAAGGATTAATAAACATGTCTGTCAGACCAAATGAAATAGGCGGACATAAGAGAAATGGAAAAAATTTAACTTTAAAAGACCAAAATAATATTGAGGTAGTTAGTATGCAAAGCAACATATCAAAAAAACTGGACATGAAATTTCCGCCAATAGCGCTGATTAAATCCGACACCAAACCGTCTGATGCAATAGGACCTAAAGAGGCAAAAGGCGGATGTGTGATGAGTTTCATTGCACAGACCATTGCAAAGCGAAAAACAACATATTTCGGACGTGAAAACATCACATGTGGAGGCGTTTCCGTCGGATTCGGATGGGGCAGCGGACTTGCCGATGAGGATGCCGTTGACTTTCAATCATCATTTCTCTCCTGCGGACTTGACTCAGCTCCCAATAAAGAAGCATATGAGAAAAGATTGGGATACATGAAAAAGCACACCCGGGAAATGTTTCGCCATGGCGAGAGGATTTTTACAGACTTTGATACTGCAAAGCTAAACATCAAAAACCGGCCCGTTTATGATGAAGGCGAGTACGTGATTTTCAAGGGGCTTGAAAACCTTGATGGCGATGAGATTCCCCAGTCAGTGATATTTACCGTAAATCCGATTGAACTGACAGTTATCACACAGATAAACACTTCATTCAGGACAAAGGACGCCTATATTCTCACCCCTCAGGCAGCAGGATGTCAGGCTATCGGGTGTTATGTATTCGAGCAGGCCGAAAGCGATGACCCAAAACCTGTTCTCGGACCGATTGACTTTGCCGGAAGAAGCAAAATGAAGCATTTCATCCCGAATGAGTACCTTACCCTGGCAATGCCGTGGAAGCTCTTTTTGAAACTTGAAGAGCTGAGTGAAACAAGCGTTCTTGAAACCGACCTTTGGCGCAAGTTTATATGATTAAAATAAGGGACAATACTGAAAATGAAAAAACTGATCCTTCCGATGAGAGATAAAATTCCACAGATTCTTCTCATCTTCGCATTCCTGCTGATTCAGGTATACTGTGACCTGACACTTCCCCAGTATACCGCAGATATCGTAAACATAGGTATCCAGAACACGGATTTCCAGTTTATCATCGATACTGGAGTGATGATGCTTTCCATGGTTGCAATATCAGCTCTTGCAACCGTTGCCGTGAGCTATTTTTCAAGCAGGGTTTCATCAGGATATGCAAAGGATTTAAGAAAAATAGTGTATGAAAAGGTTCTGAAATTCTCAAACCACGAGCTTAACGACATTTCCCGTTCCTCTTTGATTACACGTTCGACAAACGACATAAACCAGCTTCAAAGCGTTTTGGGAATGATTTTTACAACACTGCTTTTCGCCCCGCTTCTTGGAGTGGGAAGTATCATAAAGGCCTTTGAACTTGAAACAAGCCTTTCATGGATTATCCTTGTAACCTTTTTTGCAGTGGTGGTGCTTCTTTTAATCGTCATCATCCGCGTACTTCCCTATTTCAAGATAACCCAGGAGATTATCGACAAAATGAACCGGTCTGCCAGAGAAATTCTTATGGGAATACCGGTCATAAAGGCTTTTGTAAGGCAGGATTTTGAAAAGGAAAAGTTTGAAAGGGTAAACAGGGAATTCTATGATGTAAACATCTACGTATTTAAAAACATGCTCATGATGCTTCCATTAATGATGCTTATCATGAACCTTATGATTGTCCTTATACTCTATTTCGGAGCGTATGATGCATTAAGCGGAGGCGTTCTTACAGGAGACATCATAGCGTTTATACAGTATTCAACACAAATCGTTTCCTCATTCCTACTGATTGGAGGATTTTTCATCATTCTTCCAAGAATACTTGTTTCAGGAAGGCGTGTAAGCGAAGTTCTAAATACAAAAATCAGCATAACCGACGGTGATATAAGAGACATTTCACCAAATCCGTGCATTGAATTCAGGGATGTGTGCTACAGGTATCCCGGAAGTGAAAAGGAAACTCTGAAAAACATCACATTCACTCTTGAAGCCGCAAAAACAACTGCAATAATTGGAGGAACCGGAAGCGGAAAGTCAACAATCCTGAATCTGATTCCAAGGCTTCAGGACCCGAGTTCCGGAGAGATTCTTATTGACGGTAAAAACATCAAAAGATTCAACCTGAAAAGCCTCAGAAGCAGAATCTCATTCACTCCCCAAAAGGCGATTCTCTTTCAGGGCGACGTTAGATCAAACATGCTAATCGGAAAAAGCGATGCAACTGACAGTGAGATACGAAATGCCCTTGAACTTGCAAAGGTCGATTTTGTGGAGGACTTATCCGAGGAAGTTACACAGGGAGGCTCCAATTTCTCAGGAGGTCAAAAGCAGCGTCTCTCAATAGCAAGGGCGATAATTGACCGTCACGACTTCTATCTATTCGATGACTGCTTTTCTGCTCTTGACATGAATACCGAGCGAAAGATAAAGGAAAACCTGAAGGCCTTAAAGGATTCGTCCATACTTATTGTTTCACAGAGGATTTCAACAATCATGGATGCCGATGAGATACTTGTAATCGACAACGGCGAGATAATAGACAGGGGAACACACGAGGAGCTTGTTGAAAGCTGTGAAATCTACAATGACATCGTTCAAACCCAGATAGAGAAAATGGAGGTTAACCTATGAGTCCGAGACCACTTAGAAGAAAACCTCCCGAAAAGCCGGTTGACAACAGAAAGGCGATTAAAAACATATTGGGTCTTTTAAGCGATTATAAATTAAAATTAACAGTCACTGTAATATGCGCATTAATATCAACCGTATTCAGCATTGTCGCTCCGCTTCTCATAGGGCAGGCCACAACAACAATCTTTAACGGAATAAACAATATCATACACAACACAGGAACAATTGACTTTACCACCCTAATCAATCTTCTGGTTGTTGTCGTGATACTTTACATTGTAAGCGCTCTATTTTCATACCTTCAAAGCTATCTTTTAGTTGAAATATCAATTGACATCAGCTATAACCTAAGGCAAAGGCTGATGGACAAGATCACACACCTGCCGGTTGAACAGATTAGCGAAAACAAAAGGGGAGACATACTTTCAAGAATCACAAACGATGTGGACTCCCTTCAAAACGGAATTACACAGGCTTTCCTTCAGATGCTAACAGCAGTAATTACCATCGTCGGCGTGTTTATAATGATGCTTTCCATAAACGTCTGGATGACTCTTGCAACAATAATCCTTGTTCCCACAGCGTTTCTGGTTATCAGATTCATTACAAAGCATTCGCAAAGCTACTTTTTAAAGCAGCTTGTCTTTAAAGGCTCCCTCAATGCCCAAATCGAGGAGACATTTACAGGCCATGACATAATCCGTGCCTTCAGCAGGGAAGCCGATTCAATAGAGAAGTTCAACCAGGACAACGACAGCTGGTATACCCATGAATGGAAATCACAGTTCTACTCAAGCCTCAACGGACCTCTTATGAACTTCATCTCCAATTTTGCCTATGTTGTGATTGCAGTTCTTGGAGCGGTAATGGTACTTGAGCGTGCAATAGCTGTGGGAGACATTCTGGCATTCTTCCAGTATATCCAAAACTTCACAAGACCTATACAACAGATTACAAGAGTGATGAACCTCATTCAAACTGCAATGGCTGCAAGCGAGAGAATCTTTGAGTTTCTCGAATACCCTGATGAGCAAAACCCGTCAACCAGACAGCTTAGAGAGCTTAAGGATGAAATTTCCTTTGAAAACGTGAGCTTTTCATACACTCCAAACGAGAAGATTATTAAAAATCTCTCCTTTAAGGTCAAAAAGGGCGAGCAGGTTGCAATTGTCGGTGAGACAGGTGCCGGAAAAACCACCATTGTCAAGCTTCTAATGAGATTTTACGACGTCGATTCAGGCTCCATAAAAATAGACGGCGTTGATATTGCCGAATATGACAAGAACTCCGTCAGGTCACTTATCGGAATGGTTCTTCAGGACTCATGGCTCTTTTCAGATACCCTTTCAGAAAATATCCGCTACGGAAACCTTGAATCAGTTGAGGATGAAATCATTGACGCATCCAGACAGGTTTATGCGGACAATTTCATAAGACAGCTTCCTGATGGTTATGAAAGCATCCTCAATGAGGATTCAGACAACATCTCACACGGCCAAAAGCAGCTTCTTACAATTGCCAGAACAGTAATTTCAAAAAAAGAGGTTCTAATTCTTGATGAGGCAACATCAAGCGTTGATACAAGAACAGAAAAGTTAATCCAGAAGGCCATGGACAAGCTTATGGAAGGAAAAACAAGCTTCATCATTGCCCACAGGCTTTCTACAATAAAGAATGCCGACAAGATTATCGTTATTGAAAATGGTGAGATTATTGAGCAAGGAACTCACGAGGAATTGCTTGCTCTTAAGGGCTATTACTACAATACTCTAAACACCCAGTCTAGGCAGAATCTGGTCTGATTTCATCCCAAATCTTTTGGTTTTCGTCGTCGAGGTCCTCAAGCTCACTTGCTTTTTTGAAGTATTCATCAGCCTTAACGGAGTCTTCCAGATCACAGTAGGTCAGCGCCTTTCCAAGAAGTGCCCCAAACGAAGTGTCATCCCTCTCAAGAACATCATCATACACGTCAAAGGCATCATGATAGTCCTGATTGAGCCTGTTTGCATCTGCAATTAAAATTCTTGCATCAATAAAGTCATTATCGGCTCTAAGGGAATTTATAGCCTCATCTATTGCATCATCATATTTTCCCATATTAAGCAATGCCTGTGCCTTGATATAATATGCCCTGGGATTGTCTGAGTTAACCTCAATAGCCTTGTCGCACAGCTCAATTGCCCTTATGTTTAGCTTGGTGTATGCCAACTCATCATCCCTGTTTAATTTATCCAGTCTTCTTTGAGCCCTTTTAACATAATCCGCATCCCTGTTCAGTGCCCTTTTGGCATTTATTGAAGTTTTCCTTATGGAATCAGGAATGTCATCATCATCAATCAATTCTGATTTCATCTGTGACATCTCATCGACAATGTCTGAAATCTGATTTATGGTGTTTTCGCTGAACTCCTCAATGTCTTCCTCATCAATTCCCTTAATATCAATTTCCTTTAGAATCTCACGGCTTTCATCCCTCAAATAGTCAATTCCATCAGAAAGCCTCTGCAGAAGGGTTGATTCAAAAAACACCTTATCGGTGCTTCTTCTGTTTACTTCAATGTCCTCTTCATCCTTTCTCATTTTATCACCTGAAAGCATTATTGCTATTGATTTAATTTAGATAAATATAAACATTTCGATTTTAAAAGCTTTGAAGCAGCAAAAGTTTTAATAAAATCTGATTAATAAATCGGCAGGTGTTTAAATGAATTTGGAAAATATAATCTGCGAAAAATAGCTTAAAAAAAAGTGATGATGATTTAAAAGATGTGCAGGAATTTGCAAAAAGAATAATAGCTTAATCCTCATTATTCTTTTTAATTAATTCTTCCAGCTCATCCAACCTTTTGTTGAAGTATTTTGTCAGGATTGCAACTGTTAATGTTGCAGTACCTACACCGGATATTATATAACCGCTCCAAACAAGGAATATACTGTTTATTTTACCGGGAATTGTTGATCCTAAAACCGCATAACCGTTACTTGTAAATGCGTTTGAAACCATTACCAGTGAATCGAGAGGATTTCCGCTTTCCAAGGTAACTGTCACAAGAAAGCTTATGAATATTATTGCAAACAAAAGAACGATGGTAACTCCCAGACTGTTTGTTTGGGTGTATTCCCTGAACTTGTCATAATAATACTTGACCATATACAGGAATACAGGAATATGAATAAAGTCAAGCAATGCTATTGGCTGAAAACGGAAAAACACATAACATAAAGAACCGTATGGCACCAGCAATATGACCAGTAGCTTATCCCAATTTGTTTCCTTTTTAATTGTTACGGCAATGAAGACTGACAGTAAAATGTCAAAGATTGCAAAATAAATCAGATCACCGTCATAAAAGACCATCGAATATAAAACGTTAATGAAACATAACGCCATTATTATTAGAATGAAAACCTGCTTTAGGGAATGAAGCTCCTCTTGAGGGAAATATTCAAGGGGATTCAAAAACTGATTGGAACTGTTTCTAATCCTTTTATATATGAATGTCCCGATACCCATCAAGACAAAGAAAACTATCAATACTATAAATAACTCAACAACTGATATTAACAAATAATCCAATTCATTCACCTTCAAAATAACAATATATACCTCTATAACCCACATTCTGAATTGTGGGTGCTGCATATTTCGGCAATTCAAAAACCATAACTGTAACGACTATTCATGCGATTGCCACAGAATGGTTCAATCCTACCTGCCATATATAATATAATTTTATGTTACAAAATATTTAACATTAATGTAAAATGCAGGAGTTTGGAAAAGATAACTTATAGTTAAACCTTATCCAAAGCCTGGCTGACATCAGCCAAAATGTCCTCAATATCCTCAATACCCACTGAAAACCTGATTAAATCGGGTGTTACACCGGTTGAGAGCTGCTGTTCTTCAGACAGTTGTGAATGTGTAGTTGATGCCGGATGTATCACCAGTGATTTGGCATCTCCAATATTTGCCAGAAGCGAGAGTAGCTCAACGTTTTCAATGAATTTGATGGCTCCGTCATAGCCTGCCTTAAGACCGAAAGAAACTATTCCACCGTAACCTTTTTCAGCATATTTTTTGGCAACCTCATGGTTCGGGGAGCTTTCAAGGCCTGAATATGTCACCCAGGAAACCTTAGGATGAGCTTCCAGA